>CAJQOD010000011.1 GCA_905479865.1 uncultured Rickettsiaceae bacterium
CTAATGATATATGCCATATTAAAACATGAATAACTCTTCCTTAAGACATGTTCTAAAGTAATACGGGTCTGATTAAGGCATAACTAGCCTCATTCTTTTGTTATAAGGTGTCAAAGATCTCATAAAGTCTGCATCCTATGCTTCAGTATCGATTGCCGTAATTATTATGGTAGTGAAGTCTTATGGATGGATTGCAACTGAATCGCAATCCATATTAGCTTCACTTGTAGATTCGTTTTTGGATATTACGTCCTCTCTGATTAACCTTATTGCAATTAGAGTGGCTTTGCGTCCTCCTGATGATAACCATCGATTCGGGCATGATAAATTCCAGGATTTAGCAATATTTTCGCAGTCTATATTTTTCTTTGCCTCATGTTTATTTATTTTGTTTTCTTCAAGCAAGGCACTCTATCTTGGAGATGTACCAGAGAATTCGGAGCTTGGTGTCAATGTAATGTATTTATGTATTTTCTTAACATTCATACTTGTTGTATATCAAAGTTATGTAGTAAGGCGTACAAAATCAAAGATAATCGCTGCAGACAAGTTGCACTATTTTTCTGATTTTCTAACCAATATTGCAGTTGTTATATCACTGTATTTGAGTAGCAGCTTTTGGTATATAGATGCACTTGCCGGTATAGGTATTGCTGCATATATCATGCGTGCTTCATATACATTGTTTAGAGATGCGATACATAATCTTTCCGACGAAGAATTCAAGGATGAGGATCGAAAGCGAATCCTGCAAATAGTGCGTAGTTTTTCTGAAGCAAGAGGAGTGCATGAATTAAAAACAAGGTCAGCCGGTAATAAGCCCTTTATCCAATTTCACCTGGAACTGGATGGTAATTTATCATTGATTGATGCTCATGCTATTGCTGACAGGGTGGCACTTAAGCTGATGCAACATTTTCCAAGTGCAGAAATTATTATTCATCAGGACCCGGAAGGTCTGGAGATAGAGGTGAATGATCTTGAAGGACACTGAATTTGATAATCAGTTTATGCTGCATGCTTTAAAAGAAGCAAAAAAAGCATATTTAGATGGAGAAATACCTGTCGGATGTGTAATTGTTGATCGCCTTAGTGGAAAAATTATTTCACAGACGCACAATATGATGCAGCAAGGAAAAAATGCAAATTTACACGCAGAAATTATGGCAATTAACGCTGCCTGTAAAAAAATGGATAGCAAAAACTTATCAAATTGTAATATTTACGTTACTTTAGAGCCGTGTACCATGTGCGCCAGTGCAATTTCAAATGCCCGCTTAGGCAGACTTTATTACGGAGCTACGGATGCAAAACAGGGGGCTGTTGAAAATGGCGTGAGATTTTTTTCCACCAAGTCGTGTTTTCACAGACCGGAAATTTATTCTGATATATATAGTGCGGAATCTGAAGAAATCATCAAAAATTTCTTTGTCAGGTTACGCAAAAATTAGGTTATGCCGGCATGTGTATTATTAGTTGTGTCGTCAAGTTGCTATAGCTCCAGTGACTTTAGCTGGTTCTCTGTCACTTAGTATATTAGGGTAGCAGATGATGGTGTGGCGTTTGCTATAAATCTCTTGTATTAATACTATCAGTGTCACTAATTTTACTTGGTAAGTTTAGAGAATTTATCAAGTAGTTGGTCGATCCTGGAGACAATTCTAGTATCAGTTCGTTGTATAAATTCAGGATGCGTGCCAGGGGTCATTGTTGAGTAGGCTTCCTTGATGTAGTTTATATTATCCTTAGTGTAATATCTACGCCCACGTATTTTTATTACCGCGATATTAGGATCGGATTTTTCTATATAGCGCAGCCTGTGTGCTGGCAGGCAGCTCATTTTTACAACTTCAGATATAGAGAAATATTTTTTAGTCAACATCAGTATTATTGATTTTTTTCTTGAAGGATTTGGCGGGAGTAAAACTTAAGACACTACGTGCCTCTATGGCTACGGAGTTGCCGGTTTTGATATTAAATCCGGGTCTTGAGTTTTTATGATTAATTTTCCATGTACCAAAATTTTGCAAGGCAGTTTTATTTTTGTTTTTAGTGAGTTGTAGAATTTCTGAGAAAACATGCAGAGTAATTTCTTCACAAAGAAGGGACGACAGGCCAAGTTGATTCTTTAGTTGATCAGATATTTTCTCTTTGGTAATTGTTGCCTGTGTTTGCATATTGTTTTTTTATCCTGATCCGGTATGTTTTTTATTACTGTATAAGTAGTATGTAATTGCCTGGGAAATATTACCATCTAACAATTATCGATCCCCACGTTGCTCCAGCACCAAAGGCGGTAAATACAATTATTTCGCCAGGTCTAATATTCTTTGTCTTCTTTAACTCAGAGAGTGCGAGCGGTATGGAAGCAGCAGAGCAATTTGCATGTTTTTCGACAGTTGTAATTACTTTTTCGTCACTAATATCAAATCGGGCAGCAATATTATTTATTATCCTGAGATTCGCCTGGTGAGGAACAAAATAATCAATATCAGATACATTCATATTATTGGTTTGTAATAGGATTTTTACTGATTCAGTCATTTTTTCGACAGCTTTCTTAAACACTTCCTGTCCCTTCATTTGAACTTTGCCACTTTCACCATTCATACTCACGCCACCATCAGTGTAAAGTATATCGTACATAGAGCCATCTGAAAAAATATTACTATCGATGATACCGGAATTTGAATTTTCATGCTGTAAAATTACTGCACCGGCTCCATCGCCGAATAACACACAGGTTTTTCGATCTTGCCAGTCTATAAGTGAAGACATTTTTTCGGCGCAGACGAGCAAAACAGTTTTGTATTTACCGGATTTGATCATATTGTCAGCAACTTGCATACCGTAAATAAAGCCTGAACAAATTGCCTGTAAATCGAATGATGGAATGGTTCCAAGACCCAGATAACCTTGTATCTTGTTGGCGATCCCAGGGAAACTATTGTCCGGGGTATTGGTGCAGGCGATGACCAGGTCTATGTCACCTGGATTAATTTCAGCATTTTTAATAGCCGCAAGTGCTGCCTTGTGTCCCATGCTAGAGCTGTACTCATCTTCAGCAGCAATATGTCTTTGAGCGATACCGGTTCTTGATTTTATCCACTCGTCGCTAGTGTCGATGGCTTTCTCCAGGTCCTTATTAGTTAGAACCTTTTTGGGTAAGTAGCCTCCGCAGCCGATAATTTTTGAGGCCATCTTACTTAACTACTCACTTATTCAGTATCTTCAGCTTTTTCTACAACAATCTGATTGTTGTTATACGAGCCACTACTTTTATCAATATGATGGGGAAGCCTGTATTCACCGGTGTCTTTGTCAATAATTACATTGATTCGGTTTAATGCATCATGAGACCTTCTCATATTACGTTTGGATTTTGATGTTTTTTTCTTTGGAACTGCCATTATTTATTCCTCAATAAACTACATTTATGTAAGATTTAAAAAAAAGTGTTTGTCAAACAGATGCGCATTATATTATATTTCATTTACGAAATCCACAGTATTTTTAATATAATATATTTTTATGACAGATTTTAGAACATGTTTTAGCCGATTATTTACCATAATGATTCTTTTGACACTTACCGGATGTCAGACAGTTGATGTTAGAGGACAATTTGTAAGTGACAAGGCGATTAGTGAAATAAACGCTAAGAAGCCAGGCAAGCACGAAGTCATTGATATGATAGGAACGCCAACATATATTCCAGATTATACAAAAAATACCTGGTATTATATCCAAAGATCCCTTAGTAAAAGAGCCTGGTTTGATCCAAAAGTTGTAAAGCAGCGTATTGTAAAAATTACATTCAATAGCAGCAGTAAAGTACTAGAAGCTGTACTTTTAGAAGATTTGCAGAATGAAAATATCACAGCACTTGGCAACTACACTAAAACTCGTGGCACTGAGCAAAGCGGTATCCAGAAATTCGTTAAGAATATTGGGAGATTCAATCAAACTACCAATAGCAGCAATCGACGCAAAAAGAAAAAGTAGCATTAATTAGCTTAATCAAAAATGATGGGTATGAGTCGTGCAGTGCTTTCTGTACCTAGTTATTTAACATACGCTGCGTAACTTACATTTTAAGTTCAGGACTTTAAAATTTGACTTTAAGCTAATTAGTTTACGATTAGAGGTTTATATAAGCAACAAGATACGTAAATAAATATGATTACAGATACAGAATTACAAAAACTACAGAAACTTGCCAAACTGAACTTTACAGAGGCTGAGAGCAAAACTTTTTCTCTCAAACTTAGTAGCGTCATGGATATGATTGACGAATTACAAAAAGTGGATTGTTCTGAAGTTAAGCCTCTTAGGTCAGTGTGTGATATGGATCAGAGAATGCGTGCTGATGAGGTAAAAATATCTGATATTTCAGATGATTTGTTCAAGAACATTCCTGAAAAGGGAGCAGAGTTTGCCAAAGAAATAAAATGTTTTGTTGTACCAAAGGTAATAGAATAATATGAAAGAACTGATAAAACTGTCAATCACCGATGCTCTTGACGGCTTAAAGAATAAAAAATTCACTGCCACTGAACTTATTGATTCTCATATCAAGCAGGCAGAAAAAGTAAAAAATCTCAATAGTTATATTACTGAAACTTTTGATTTGGCAAAGTCTTTGGCAAAACAGGCTGATCAGAACTATTTGCAGGGTGCAGCACGCAAGCTTGAGGGAATTCCTGTTGGAGTAAAAGATTTATTCTGCACAAAGGGAGTACAGACTACAGCCGGGTCTAAAATGCTTAGTAATTTTATACCGACGTATGAGTCGACTGTCAGTGGAAATATTGCAGGTTGCGGCAGTATAATGATTGGCAAGACCAATATGGATGAGTTCGCTATGGGTTCTTCTAATATGACAAGTTATTTTGGTAATGTAATTAGCCCATGGAAAGCCAACAATAGTGATAAAGATTTGGTTCCAGGTGGATCGTCTGGAGGATCGGTCGCAGCTGTTAGTAGTTTTGCTGCAATGGCAGCTCTTGGTAGTGACACGGGCGGTTCAATCAGGCAACCAGCTTCGTTTACCGGAATCTTTGGAATAAAGCCAACTTATGGCAGATGTTCGAGATGGGGAATGGTAGCATTCGCCAGTTCGCTGGATCAGGCAGGCGTATTCACCAGATCAGTCGCAGATGCCGCTTTGATGTTAGAGGCCATGATGGGGTTTGATGAAAATGATTCAACCTCAATTAACAGGGAAGTACCGGAATTATTATCTGCTTGTAAAAAATCAGTCAAAGGTATGAAAATTGGTATTCCAACTGATCTGATGGAGCTTGATGGAGTCAATAGTGACATTATCCGGATGTGGCAGGATTCTATCGAAATTATGAAAGCTGAAGGAGCGGAAATCGTAAATATTACTCTTCCGCATGCTAAATATGCTTTACCTGTTTATTATGTAATTGCGCCAGCTGAGGCGTCGTCAAACCTGTCCAGGTATGATGGAGTACGCTATGGTCATAGAACGGATAAAACGGGTCTTAATTTAGACGAGATGTATACTCATACCAGGACTGAAGGTTTTGGTGAAGAGGTCAAGCGTCGTATTATGATTGGTACTTATGTTTTATCTTCAAGTCACATGGATGCTTATTATTTGAAGGCACAGAGAATGCGTAGGCTGATTGCCAATGATTTCAAGGAAGCATATACCAAAGCTGATATAATCTTATTGCCATCAACGCCTTCTGCGGCGTTTGGTATAGATGCAAATCAGGATAATCCACTAACTATGTACCTAAACGATATTTTTACAATTCCAGCAAGCCTTGCAGGTCTGCCATGTGCTTCTGTGCCGGCAGCACTTTCATCAGAAGGTCTGCCGCTAGGAATGCAGCTAGTTGCACCAGCAATGGATGAGTATAATCTACTACGTGCATCTGCTGTGATTGAGCGCGCTATGGTAAATACTGACTTTACACCGAGAGGATTTTAATGGCTTATATAACAGGAAATACCGGTAAGTGGGAATATGTAATCGGCCTTGAAGTACATGCGCAAGTGTCATCGAAAGCCAAATTATTTTCAAGAGCTGCAACTGAATTTGGAGCAAAACCAAATAGTCAGGTTTCATTGGTTGATGCGGCAATGCCTGGTATGCTACCTGTGCTGAATAAATATTGTGTAGAGCAGGCGATTAAAACAGGACTTGGTATTAATGCAGAAATTAATAAGCTATCAGTATTTGACAGAAAAAATTATTTCTATGCCGACTTGCCTCAAGGTTATCAAATTTCACAGTTTTACATGCCAATAGTGCAGAATGGTCATTTGAGTGTAAGGCTTGAAGATGGGTCTGAAAAAAAGATCAGAATCAACCGTATTCATTTGGAGCAGGACGCTGGGAAAAGTATCCACGACCAGCATCCGGAATATAGCTTGATTGATCTGAACCGTTCCGGCATTGCCTTGATGGAAGTAGTTACAGAGCCTGATATGAGCTCGCCGCATGAAGCGGCTGAATATGTTAAAAAGCTGAGAAGTTTGCTGCGCTATATTGGTTCATGTGATGGAAACATGGAACAAGGCTCGATGCGTTGTGATGCGAATATTTCAGTTCGGAAGCCAGGTGGCAGGCTTGGCATTAGATGTGAAATCAAGAATCTGAACTCGGTTAAGAATATTACCAAAGCCATTGAGTATGAGGCGATGCGTCAGGTTGAACTGATTGAAAGCGGTGGAACGGTTGATCAGGAAACCAGATTATTTGATGCCGGTATCGGCAAGACCAGAACCATGAGAAGCAAGGAAGATGCAAATGATTATCGCTATTTCCCGGACCCCGATCTCCTGCCGGTCAGAGTTGATGAGGAGCTTATTGAAAAATTGAGAGCAGAATTGCCAGAGCTGCCAGATGCAAAAATTAGTCGATATGTTTCAGAGCTTGGCTTGAATCAGTATGATGCTGAAGTAATTGTTGCTGATGAAGAAACAGCAGGATATTTTGAAGAAGCAAGCACCGGGGCAAATGCTAAAATTGTGGCAAACTGGATATCCAGTGAGTTATTTGGTAGATTAAACAAGAATTCAATGATGATTGGTGAGTGTAAAATTACTCCTTCCATGATACGTGACCTGGTATTGTTAATAGAAAAAGGTGCAATTTCCGGTAAAATTGCTAAAATAGTATTTGAAGAAATGTTTGATAGCGGTGATACTGCTGAAAAAATTGTAAAGGAAAAAGGTTTGACGCAAGTATCTGATCGAGCTTCCATAGAGCCGATTATCGACGAGGTAATTGCTGCTAACCCTGATTCTGTTGAAGCTTACAGAAATGGTAAGGACAAGTTGTTCGGGTTTTTTGTTGGACAAGTGATGAAAAAAACCGGCGGTAAAGCCAGCCCATCAATGGTAAACGAGATATTGAAAGAGAAATTGGAAAAATAAGATAAACAATAATGGCTATAAAAATTCATAAAAAAGATGATTTTGTAAAAATGCGAGCAGCAGGCAAGCTTGCTGCCCAGACGCTTGATTATATTACAGAACATGTTAGTCCTGGTGTTACTACGGATCATCTCAATAATCTTTGCCATGAGTTTATTACAAAACATGGAGCTATTCCGGCGCCTTTAAACTATAAAGGTTTTCCCAAATCTATCTGTACATCAGTCAATCATGTGGTTTGCCATGGTATTCCATCGGATAAAAAACTAAAGAATGGGGATATCATTAATATTGATGTCACTGTGATAGTTGATGGTTGGTATGGTGATACCAGCCGCATGTTTTATGTCGGCGAAGTGGCGATCAAACCGAAGCGTTTGGTGCAGGTAACTTACGATGCGATGATGCTTGCTATTGAAAAGGTAAAGCCGGGAGTGCATCTAGGTGATATTGGCCATGTGATTCAAACTTATGCAGAAAAGCATCACTATTCGGTAGTGCGTGATTATACCGGTCATGGCATTGGTCGTGTTTTCCATGATGAGCCGACTGTATTGCACTATGGCAAGCCTGGTACAGGACCGGTTTTGAAGGAGGGTATGTTTTTTACTATTGAGCCAATGATTAATGCCGGCAAACATGACACTATTTTGAGTAAATTTGACGACTGGACTGTAACTACCCGGGATAAATCGCTGTCTGCTCAGTTTGAACACACGATTGGTGTTACCAAAGACGGAGCAGAAATTTTTACTCTTTCGCCAAAGCAATTTTTATGCCCACCTTATGACGCAGGCAAGTAAAGAAGATAAACAACCGCATTACGTTGGACATCGCAAGAGGCTTAAGGAAAAGTTCTTGAAGGCAGATACTGCTGCTTTTAGCGACTATGAATTGCTTGAATTATTATTGTTTCAGTCCACACCCAGAAAAGATGTCAAGCCGCTTGCAAAGCAAATGTTACAGGAATTTGGTGACTTTAATCAGCTTATAAATGCTGGGCGTGAAAAAATTCTTGCCGTAGGAGACGCCAATGAAGGAGTATTTTTACAACTCCGAATTGTGCGGGAAATTCTTAATCGTATTTTTTATGAGCAAGTGAAAAACAGGAATGTCATAAGTTCCTGGGGAACATTACTTGACTATTTAAAATTCAATATGGGTTGTTTGAAACTGGAACAATTTCGTGTTTTGTTTTTAAATAAGAAAAATATGCTTATTGCCGATGAAGTTATGGCTACAGGTACAATTGATCAGACACCGGTTTATCCGAGAGAGATTGTTAAAAAATCACTATTTCATGAGGCAGGGGCAATTATTTTAGTACATAATCATCCAAGCGGTAGCACTAAGCCATCAAATTCTGATATTGATTTAACTACTCAAATAGTCAATGCCTGTAATACGATAAATGTAACCGTGCATGATCATGTGATTATCGGCAGCGGGGACTATTATAGTTTTAAGTCAAATATGTTGCTATGAAATATCTGGTATATTTAGGAATTCTTGGAATCGTTGCAACAATATGTTCATTTTTGCTGACGCGTTTACTTGTTTATGTCATGCCGAAGTTTGGAATAGTTGATATACCTGGCGCAAGAAGAGTGCATCTGAGAAAAACTCCAAGAGGTGGTGGATTAGCCTTTGTACTGATTTTTTCTGTTTTATTACCAATGTTTGAATATATGATTTGGAGTTCTTTCTCCAGGTCGATAGAATTGCTGCAGATAGTCTTGCCTATTAGTTTGGTTTCTTTTTGGGATGATGTATCGCATGTCATGGTGACACTGAGACTTCTGGTGCATGTGCTGTGTTCCTGTCTTGCTATTATATGGCTTGTGCATCCGAGCACGATATTGCACTATGAAATCCCTATGAGTCTGGACTTGGCCATTGGAGCTTTTGCGCTGCTGACTTTTCTGAATGTATATAATTTTCTCGATGGAATAGATGGCATAACTGTTAGTGAGTCAATGCATTTATCATGTACGATTTTACTGCTGTGTGTTTTGAGATATGATATCATTCCAAATGTAGATATGATTATTATCACTGCTACTATTATTTTGGGGTGGTCTGTTGGGTTCATCTATTTCAATTGGCAACCTGCAAAGATTTTTCTTGGAGATGTGGGGAGCGTAAGCCTTGGCTTTTTGCTGGGGATATGTTTGCTGACCATTGCATCTGCCAGTGCTAAATTATTTGCTGCGTGCGTGATTGCTGCGCTTTATTATGTTGCAGATGGTGGTATGACCATTTTGATCAGACTGGTTAAAGGTGAGAGAATATGGGAGCCACATTTACAGCATTTTTTTCAAAAAGCAGTGCAGGGCGGTAAGAGCCACAGGTTCGTGGTGCGCAGCATAGTGAAATGTAATATAGTACTCATGCTGCTTGCTGCAAATGCCCTATATTATCCCGTTATTTCAATAATTTGTGCAATTATTGTAGTTATGATCACGCTGATTAAATTAGTCGTATGAGACCAATAATTACTGAAGTTAACAAGCTAATCCATAATGTCTTTAAGAGACAACATCCGATTTTGGCTGAAATAATCGTTAATTGGGGTAAAATAGTTGGTATAAAATTCAGTGATAAGGCAATAGCTGTGAAGATTACCTCAGCTAAAGAAAATGGTAAAAGAATCAATATGTTATATATCAGCGCAGAAAATTCTAGCATTTCTATGGAAATGTCTTATCAGCAGGAGTTGATAATTGAGAGAATTGCCATTTATTTGGGATATAAAGGAGTGCATAAAATCAAGATGTTAGTAAGAGGATAAATAAAATGAAAGATAAGGATTTTGCAATAGAGGTAGAAACAATAATTCACAAAATAGCAGAAACTATTGAAGACCATGACTTGGAAGGAAAAATTGATGTAGATTTAAATGACGGTATTTTGACTTTAGTTACAGACTACGGAATTTTTGTTATCAATAAGCAGAGTGCAGCTCGAGAAATCTGGCTTTCTTCGCCAGTTAGCGGCCCTTATCATTTTGCTTCTCAAGGGGATAACTGGCGTTCAAGGACAGGAGCTGAATTATTTGAAGTCTTGAGCAAAGAATTGCAAATAAAAATAGTAAGATAGTGCATATAGAATGATCGGCAATAACGTTAAACATCTGGCAGGATATGTAATCCAGCATACAAGAAGTCTAATCATTGTATTAGTAGCCTTACTGAGTGTTGCGACATCTCTGTTAGCTATTGGATTTGTTTTTCGCAAATTGGTGGATTATGGTCTTGGTGGTGATCAGATAAGTGAAATTCACAACTCAATATATTTGATCAGTTTATTAATTGGCATTTTTTCTGTTGGTAGTTTCTTCAGGTCCTATTTTATAAATGTAATTACCGTAAAAGTAATCTCTAAGCTTAAATCAGAAACATATAGTAACCTACTGAAAGTGGGGCTTGTGCAATTTGAGGATTTAAAGGTTGGAGACATCATTTCTCGCCTGGGCCTGGACATTGAAACGATCGGTAGTTTAATCATCAATTTTCTTTCGTTTTTTATCCGTAATTCAATCATGTTGTGCGGGGCAATAATATTGATGTTTATTCAAAGCCCTAAACTTTCATTGCTGGTTTTAATCAGTATTCCGGTATTATTATTTCCATTGCTAAAACTCAGTAAACATGTACGTAAACTCTCGCAAAGAGTATTGATTGAGCAAGCTACATTAGCTGCAAATATTGAGGAGAATTTTTCTGGAGTGCGCACTCTTTATGCGTATAACCAGCAGGAGTTTGCGGCTGTTCAGTTTGATAACAGGATTGAGTCATACATCAAACATGCAAGCATCAGGCTCAAGCTCAGATCGCTATTTTTTGCGCTGGCAATTATGGTTATTGCCGGTTCTATCACTGTTGTTATATGTATTGGCAGTATCGATATTCTCGAAGGTTCAATGAGTTCCGGGCAAATGGTCTCATTTATTTATTATGCTATAATTGTCGGAATGAGTGCAGGAGGAATAGCCGAATTATTTAGTGAATTGCAAGGGCCTTTAGCGGCACTGGATAGAGTGCTTGAGTTAAAAAATTTAAGTCATATCATAAAACTGAAACAGACTTCCCGGTTAATTGGTGATAATTATACGATCAAATTTGATAAAGTAGTTTTTGCTTATCCTTCAAGACCGGATATTCCAGCTCTTGACAATATTTCACTTAAGATAAAGAGCGGTAAATTTACCGGTATTGTCGGCAGATCAGGTTCCGGTAAAAGCACATTGATGCAGTTGCTGCTTAAATTTTACGAGCATCAATCTGGGAAAATCAGTATTGGAGAGAATGATATCAAGACTCTCCAGGATGAAATTATACGCAGTAAAATTGCCTATGTGGAGCAACATCCAACTATATTTTCAGGAACAATAAGATCAAATATTGCTTTTTCAAGGCCGAAAGCTTCTGATAAAGAAGTGGAAAAAATCGCAGAAATTTGTGGAATATTGGATTTTGTCAAGAGTCTAAAACAAGGGTTGGATACAGAAATTGGTGAGAGAGGAGTGAGGGTTTCCGGTGGACAGAAACAAAGAATAGCGATAGCAAGAGCACTTCTGTATAATCCTGAAATTCTGCTATTAGATGAGGCAACTAGCGCGCTTGATAATGATAGTGAAAAAAAAATATTACAAAATATCAGGGTGTTTATGAAGGGTCATAGTATCATTTCGATTGCCCATCGTATTTCCTCTATAGAAAATGCTGATGAGATTTTAGTGATCAATCAGGGGACTTTAGCAAGCTGTGGTAGCCATAGCGAGTTGCTTAGAAATTCTAAAATATATGGTATTTTATATAAGGAGCAGGAAAATTGAACATAGCTTAAGTAGCTTTTTGTTTGAAGTTGGCTATTTATTGTGACAGACTTTAATCATATAAAATTCAAAAGGAGATAAATATATTATGTATAAAAATATTCTGCTTGTTTCAGGTTTGGTGTTATCTTTATTTATATCATCAGCAAGTTATGCAGCTGAAACCAGCAATCAGCCAGCATCGCCGAATGAGGACGGGGTTGTTGGAGAGAAAAAAGCTACGCTTGAAATCTCAGATATATGGACTCGTAAATCAATGTCACCCAATAATAACTCTGCTGCATATATGAAGATTAATAACCTGTCGGATCAGCAAATTACTATCATTGGTGCTTCTGCTACAGCAATTGCCAATAATGTAGAATTACATAAAAGTTTTGTCGATGAGAAGGGAATCAGCAGAATGACATCCATTGATAATATCGTAGTACCTTCGCAAAGTGAAATTGAGCTAAAGCCAGGCGGTATTCACATAATGCTGTTTGATTTAAAAAGAAGCCTTTCAGTTGGTGATACTTTTACCCTTACTATCAAAATAGATGGTATGGATCCAATGGAGATTGAGTCTAGCGTTAAGTAGTTATACTAACGATATGAATTTGAAAATAAGCTTTCCTTTCCTCCGGTTCATAAAAACTAGCCCAAGATATAGTGTAAAAGTCATTGCAAGCCCCTTTAGGGGTGTGGTAATCCACTTTAACATCTCAAGCGTGCTAAAACCATCTGGCAGTGCTACTTGGGCATTGTAAAAATTCAAAATGATCTTTTTTAAAAACCTAATTAAAAAATAGATTGTCGCACCCCTAAAGGGGCTTGCAATGACAAAGAATCTTGAAAAAAACTGTCATTGCGAGCATAAGGCGAAGCAATCCATTTATTGTTTGAAGTTAATACCAATTCTCATTTTTAAAACGCGAATTTAGGAAAGCGAAGCTTATCCTCAAGTTCGCATTAATATTAATCAAGATTAGAAACTATAACCATATCTGAGGCCTATATCTGTGATGCCGGGGTTTGGCTTGGCTATGTCAGCACTGGACATGTGATCAATCATTACAGATATAGAATGCATTTCAGCAAATCTAAAGCCAACAGCAAACGATTCTCTAAATAGAATATTTGCGCCAAGTGCACGTCTTTTTTTTGTAGTTTTGCGCTCTGCGTTATTTATGGCAGCTCCCAGTGATGCTTCGACAAGAAATATATCACCAAGGTCAATTCGCCAGGTAAGTCCAGTGTAAATATTACTGGTATATCCCTTGCTGTTAATACTTGCGCCGACATGAGGAAAAGCTCTTAAAAAGTTCTGCGTTTTATCAAATAGATATTCAACAATAATATTTTGACCTTTTTCGTGGCGATGTCCAAATTTTGTGTCAAAATCATGTTGCATTACACCTATTTTGATTTCTTGTGCGCTTGTATGTAATGCGGATGTGCTAAAAATTATAGCTAGCAAAAATGTTTTGAATAGATATTGCGCTGTAAGTTTTTCATTCATTAAATTACTCTTTTTTTTCCAGTGCTATAAGGTAGAATTCGCTGGATTCCTTACGGCTTGATTCTGGCTTGAAATGCTTTACCTTCCTGAAGTTCTGCTTTACCACAGATAGGAGATCAGATTCAGCTCCTCCACGAAATATTTTTGCAACGAAATGACCTCCGGGTTTTAAAATAGTTAGAGCAAAAGCAAGAGCATTTTCACATAAAGCCATAATTCGTAAGTGATCTGTGGAGCTATGACCTATGGTATTTCCTGCCATGTCACTAAGTACCACATCTGCTAACTGCCCATCCAATGACCTGACAATCAATTCTTTTGTATCTTCTTCAAAGAAATCTTTTTCAAAAGAAGTAACACCTGCTATACCTTCAATAGGAAGCAGGTCGATTGCTATAAGCTTGTTCTTTGCTGAGATTGAATCAGATTTAATTATTTTGGCAGCTACCTGGCTCCATCCGCCAGGTGCTGCGCCAAGATCAATAATATTAGCCCCTGGCCGCAGGATATGAAACTTATCGTTAATTTCTATCAGCTTATAGGCAGCACGTGATTTATAGCCGTCCAACTTTGATCTTGCAACATAAGGGTCATTTAGTTGCCTTTTTAACCATCTAGTTGAAGAGTTTTTTCTTTTTTTTGCAGTTGTTACTTCTGTAAATTTCCCGCGATATCCAGTTGATGAAGACATAATTTACCTATTAGATGTAGCATAATTATCAAGAACTGAGTTTACAAATCCGGTTTCCCCTTCGCCCAGCATATCACTTGCTATATCTGTATATTCATTCAGAATTACTTTCCGCGGCGTGTCTGGAAAATATTTTATTTCACAAATAGCTACACGCAAAGTTGCAGTTAGTAGTTTGGGCAGACTTTCCAGAGTCCATTCTTTGGTAAGATGTTGCTGAATTATGGTATCAATTTCCTCTAGATTTTCGTGAGTGAATTTCACCAATTCTTTTAAATAACTATAACTTGGACGTAGTTTCAATCGACTCTTTTTATCAAGCTCATAATCATTTTTTATATCTGTGTCCTTATAGAAATCAACCATTTTTAGAAGTAACATTTCCATATCTATCTCATTATTGCTACTTTCGCATTGGTATAATGTCTGAATGGCGGCAATGCGAGAAATTGATTTTGCATTAAGTTGAGTTTTGGTCATTAATGTTTAAGACAATAAAATTGAGATAAAAACAGGCACTGATCCTAGCAAAAAAAATGCCTCTCGTAAATAAAATAACATCGCAACGATTAAGTTGTTTGTGGAGAATTATTTAGTATACTTTGTATCAGGTTATGATTATTAATTCCACTTTTGAGATATTGCTATATTTTTCAGTTGTAATTTTCCCGGTAGATGATATAAAAACTTGGTTATTCTCATTTTATTACGATTAAAGAGGGCTTTTTGTGAATAAGGTTTTGAAAATAGCACTTTTCTTCTTGGCGATTATTATTTCTTCTTCGGCAATGGCAGATAAAGTTCAGAAGATAAGCATCCAAGGAAATCAGCGCGTTGAGAAATCTACGATTAGAGAGTATCTTGGTATAAAAGTGGGAGATCAATATTCATCCGTGGAGAAAAGTAAAGCCGTCAAAAGCTTGTATGCGACCTCTCTTTTTGAAAGCATAAATATCAAATTCAGTAATGGTGTATTGAAAGTTATGGTTCAGGAAACACCGTTTGTCAGTAAAATTATATTTATAGGAAATAACAAAGTTAAAACGAATCTTCTTGCAAATGAACTTTACACTTCTCCAGGTGAGAGTTTGAGAAAAGCCAAGCTTCGCACTGATGTAGAAAAAATCAAAGAAATTTACAAACGTTCTGGAAGATTTTCAGTGCAGGTAAAGTCAAAGATCGAACCTCAGGAAAATAACAGAGTTAAGGTAATTTTTGAAATTACTGAAGGCCCTAAAACCGGTGTTAACAAGATATATTTTGTTGGTAACGAAAACTATAAAGACTCTGAGCTTAGGTCTATTATTATGACTAAAGAATCCAGGTGGTTTAGATTCCTGGAAACTAACGATACGTATGATCCAGATAGAATCGAATTTGATAAGCACCTTCTCAGCCAGTTTTATAATTCCGTTGGTTTTGCTGACTTTATGGTTATTTCTGTAACTGCAGACTTACTTCCAACAAAAGAGGGATTTGCGATTACTTACTCGATAGAAGAAGGTGAAAAGTATAAATTCGGTAAGATTGCTTTGAGTAACAAGCTTGATAGTATAGATGATAAAGAAATTTTGAAATTTATTGAGAATAAAAAAGGGCAAACCTTTAATCTCAGTGCTATGCAGCGTATAGCTGAAAAAATTTCTGTATACCTTGCCGGTAAAGGTTATCCACAGGTTGATGTGCGCCCGGATATTATCCCTAATAGAGCAGATGGTATTGTTGATGTTACAATAGTGGTTGACCAGGCAGATAAAATCTTTATCAATAAGATTAATATTGAGGGCAATCTGAAGACTGAAGATCATGTTATCAGGCGTCAAATGAAAATTTCAGAAGGAGATGTTTATAACCGTGGCAAGATTGAGAAAAGTGAAAGGAATATTCGTAATTTAGATTATTTTGGCGCATTTTCCTTAAAAATGGCACCAACGGATAAGAAAGATCGTTATGACGTTAATATTGATGTTGAGGAAAAATCCACCTCATCAATTGGGTTCGATCTTGGTTACAATACGACTGGGGGTCCATTTGGCAGAATTTCTTTCCTGGAAAGAAACCTGGTGGGTACGGGTAAGTACTTGAGTGCCGGTGTTCAAGCCGGCAGGAAGAGCATATATTATTACGCAGGGCTGACTGATCCAAACTTCCTGGACAAAGATTTGTCACTTGGTGGTAATGTTTTTAGAAGTGAGAATGGTCGTGGTAGTGGCTTTGCTAGTGGTGAACAAAAATATTCACTAAAATCGACTGGTGCTAAAACCTCGCTTGGTTATGATATCACCGATGATTTATCACATGAAGTTGAGTATTCTATTAAGCGTGATGAGCTTAAAGCTCCAGCTGATTCTGCTTCTATATTCATCAAGGAGCAAATGGGTAAGTTTACCACATCTGCAATTAATCAGAGCTTGACTTATGATATGACAGATAGCAGAATCTTGCCTAAGAATGGTTATCTGCTTTCCGGTACTCAGGAGTTTGCAGGTCTTGGAGGTAATACTAAATATTTAAAGCATGAAATTGACGGAAAATTCTTTAAATCTTTTGTAGAAAATAAATATACTATCCAGTTCTCAGCAGCAGCAGGACATATTAAAGGAGTCAGTGGTAAGAAAATCAGAATTTCTGATCGCTTTAATGTTGGTGATTATAGTTTGAGAGGTTTTGCTCATGCTGGTATAGGTCCAAGAGATAAGGCTACGGATGAAGGTTTAGGTGGGCAAAAATATTACACCTTATCTTCAGAACTCAGCTTCCCTGTTGGTTTGCCAGAAGAATTTAATGTCACAGGCTCGTTATTTGTTGATGCAGGTTCATTATGGGACGTTGATTCAAAAGCTTCGACAGCACAAGGCTTTCATAATGATAAATCGATGCGAGTCTCTGTTGGTTTTGGGGTATTGTGGATAACAAGAATTGCACCGATCAGACTTGATTGGGGCTTCCCTATCAGGAAAAAGAAATATGATGAAACTCAAACATTCCATATTAAGTTTACAACCAGCCTATAATTAAAGAGTGTTGTAGATCTGCTGGGTTTTCACGCATGAGGCGAATTATGCATTTGATACGTAATATTTTCTTTGTCATAATTTTTTTGCCGGTTGCGGTTTTTGCGAGTGATAAATTCGTGGCAAAAGCTGCAGTTGTTGATGTTGAATCAATATTTGAACATTCCACTGCTATTGCTCATATCAAAAAATCGATCAATGTTATTAGTGATCAAATTCAGGGTGAGTTGTCTGTAAAAGAAAGTGAGCTAAAAAAAGTTGAGGCTGATCTAATTGGGCAGCGTGGAGTACTCAGTGAAGAAGAGTTTGAAAAACAGGTCTCAGAGTTCAATAAAAAAGTAAGTGCAACTCAACAGGAAATGCAGCAAAAAAAGATTGAGTTAGAGCAGGCGCATGCTACAGCAATTGCAGAGGTTCATAAAAATACAATTGCTGTCATTAGTGAGCTTTCCAAAAAATACGGGTTCAATATAGTATTTCCCAGTGCGCAAGTTTTATTCGTTGCAAATGATTTGAATATTACTTTAGAGGTGATAAGCAATTTGAATGAGCGTCTCAAAATAGTTGAAGTAGATTATAATCCCGCTCAATCCGCTCAATAGAGTTTAAGGAAGCGGATATTGGTCATTGCTTTATATTATTTCTTCTACGTAATCTTCCTTGATAGTTTTTAGGCCTATTTGTTCAAAAGCAATTTCCAGACTGTCACCATTTTTTCTGACAATTATACCAGTGCCGAATTTTTGATGACGTACTCTATTTCCCGGTTTTTTGCCAGAATTAACAATGAGGCTTGCCGGTTTGGGTTTGCTTGTTTGCATAGAGAAATTATGTCTTGATCCCATATAATTCAGGCGATTTGTTGATGATTGCCTGGTGCAGAGTTCCTCTGGAATTTCCATCAAGAACCTGGAAGGAATGGAATTGGTGATTTCTGAAAAGACTCTGCGGCTTTCGGCGTAGGTAATGTAGAGTTCCTCCTTTGCCCTGGTAATACCTACATAAGCGATACGCCGTTCTTCTTCCAGTCCTTTTTCACCTTCTTCTAATAGTGCTTTTTGATGTGGAAAGACATTTTCTTCCCAGCCTGGTAAGAATACAAGCTCAAATTCAAGTCCTTTTGCTGCATGTAATGTCATAATTTTGACCGTACCACCAAAGTCGGATTCCAGAGATTCGTTATCCATAACAAGACTTGAATGTTCAACAAATTCATGAATATTATCAAACTCATCTATAGCTTTCAGCATCTCGTTGATATTTTCAATTCTTGCCCGTGATTCTTCTGTTTTTTCTTCCTTAAGGATGGTTAGATATCTGGATTCTTCCAGAATGAATTTAGTAACATCAAATGCAGATTCATTTTCATATTTTTTCCCAGCTAAAATAACCAGATTTACGAATTGCTCCAGACTTTCTCTGGTGCGACCTTTGAAAATATTTTCTGTAAGCATTTGTGCCAGAGCCGTAAAGACGGACATTTCATGCTCGGTGGCATAATCCTTAATCTTTTTAAGAGTTACGTTACCAATAGACCTTTTGGGAACATTAATTATTCTCTCCAGTGCAAGATTATCGTCTTTATTAATACTTAAACGTATATATGCAAGGAGGTCTCTTATTTCCATTCTTTCATAAAAGCGCAGCCCTCCAATGATCTGGTAGGGAAGAGCATTACTAATGAACATTTCCTCAAAGGCTCTGGTTTGAAAGCTGGCGCGCACCAGGATAGCGATTTGTCTTGCTTTGTATTTACCGGTATTAATGACACCTGCTATCTCTGTGGAGACAAATCTGGCTTCTTCCCTGTCATTCCAGCAGGAGATGATTTTGATTTTTTCGCCATCTTTTTGGTTGGTCCAGAGTTTTTTACCGTGCCTGTTTTTATTGTTGGTAATGATGCTGGATGCTGCTTTTAGAATGTATGGGGTTGAACGGTAATTTTGCTCCAGCTTTATTATTTTTGCATTTGGAAAATCCTGTTCAAAGCGCAAGATGTTTTTAACTTCTGCGCCACGCCAGCTATAGATTGACTGGTCATCATCGCCAACACAGCAGATGTTTTTATGTTTGCTAGCGAGCATCCTTGCCCATACATACTGAACGGCGTTTGTATCCTGATACTCATCGATTAGTATGTATTTGAACTTGGTTTGATAATGTTCAAGAATATCTGGGTTATTGATCAAAAGCTGATTACAATAGAGTAATAGATCACCAAAATCAACAGCATTTGATGCGTGCATCTGCCTTTGATATTCGGTATAAACTGACTTGGATATTTTATGCGCAGGGGAGATGAAATCTGTATCGCCCAGTTTATCGGGCAATAGTCCCTGATCTTTCCATTTGGAAATAATTGTGTGGATTAGTTTTGGAGTATACTGTTTTACATCAATGTTATTTTGCAGAGCGATGTTTTTAACAAGTTTGATTTGATCATCCTGATTGATGATGGTAAAACTACTCGTTAAATCAATATCTAGTAAATTAATATGTGATCTGAGCATTCTGGCAGCAATTGAGTGGAAGGTGCCAATGCTAAGACCATCTGCGTGAATAATATTATTAACCCTCTCCTGCATTTCTTTTGCTGCCTTATTAGTGAAGGTCACGGCTAGAATATTTGATGGGTATGCTAAATTCTGTTCAATAATATGTGCGATGCGACAGGTAAGAACCTTGGTTTTACCGGTACCGGCTCCGGCGAGTACAAGCAGAGGCCCTTCAGTCTGATTTACGGCCGACTCCTGCGGTGAGTTTAAGTCATTTACATTTACTTTGTCTTGCGTCAATTGATTTGCTCCATGATGTCCTAGATGTAATAATAAATCATTAGCAGTGAAACCTATAAGGGCAAGATAATATAAGTTGAGTAAATTTTGTACGTCTAATTTTAGTAGTGATAGCGATGATACTACACGAGCTGGAACTAGTAAAGGTGCTTCTGATATTAATATTCAGAGAATTGTACAACCTTAATAACGTACATGCACTAGCAGTTCTGAATAAATTTCAAAATAATCATTTCACTATCTTTTATCAAAAATTTTATTATAATTAGCTCTCAAGTTAATCATCTATATATTTTGATATGAGTAAACAGGCTGTGCATCAGCAGCAGGAAATCGAAAGGAAGAGAATTGCAGCACGTTTGGGTGGTGGAGTAAAGAGAATCACTGCGCAACACGATAAGGGAAAATTAACGGCCAGAGAACGTCTTGAAGTCTTGCTTGACCCGGATAGTTTTGAAGAAACAGGTATGTTCGTTGAGCATCGTTGTGATAATTTTGGGATGAAAAACAAAAAATTCTCCGGCGATGGTGTAGTCACTGGACATGGCACAATTAATGGTCGTTTGGTGTTTGTTTATAGCCAGGATTTCACTGTGCTTGGTGGCTCTT
Source organism: uncultured Rickettsiaceae bacterium (assembly GCA_905479865.1). Taxonomy (GTDB): domain Bacteria; phylum Pseudomonadota; class Alphaproteobacteria; order Rickettsiales; family Rickettsiaceae; genus Megaera_A. The sequence continues at coordinate 20,864 of CAJQOD010000011.1, forward strand.
TAGGTGAGTATCATGCAAAAAAAATCTGTAATTTACTTGATTCAGCAATTGATGTTGGTGCGCCGGTTATTGGCATAAACGATTCCGGTGGGGCTAGAATTCAGGAAGGTGTGGATGCGCTTGGTGGTTACGGCGAATTATTCCTGCGCAATGTAAAGGCTTCCGGCGTTATTCCGCAAATTACCCTTGTTATGGGTCCATGTGCAGGTGGCGCAGTTTATTCTCCGGCACTTACTGATTTTATTTTTATGGTTAAAGGTTCGTCATATATGTTTGTAACCGGTCCGGATGTTGTCAAAACGGTAACGGGCGAGGAGGTGACTCAGGAAAAACTGGGCGGTGCGAGGATGCATACCACTAAGTCTGGAGTTGCTGATTTAGCCTTTAAAGACGATATTGAAGTGCTGTTGGAAACACGGCGCTTTTTTAATTTCCTGCCACTATCTAATCGTAGCAGCCTGCCGACGAGATCAACAAGAGATCCGGCTGACAGAGTCGACATGTCGCTTAATACGCTAGTTCCGGTTACGCCAAATAAGCCATACGATATGAAAGAGCTGATTGAGCGCATAGCTGATGAAGGAGAGTTTTTTGAAATCCAGCCGGATTATGCAAAAAATATTATCATTGGCTTTGGTTATATGGAAGGCAGTCCTGTTGGATTTGTTGCCAATCAGCCACTGCATTTAGCTGGTTGTCTGGATATTGATGCTTCCCGCAAGGCAGCCAGATTTATCAGGTTCTGTGATGCATTTAGTGTTCCTCTGGTGACATTGGTTGATGTGCCGGGATTTTTGCCTGGGGTAGATCAGGAATATAATGGTATTATAAAACATGGAGCGAAATTACTGTATGCGTATGCTGAAGCTACTGTTCCTAAAATTACCATTATTACGAGGAAAGCTTATGGTGGTGCATATATCGTGATGAATTCAAAGCATTTGCGTGGGGATGCCAACTATGCCTGGGTGAATTCAGAAATTGCCGTGATGGGTGCAGAAGGTGCGGCTGAAATTATATTTAGAGAAGAATGCAGAGACCCGGAGCAAAAACAAAAGAAGATTGATGATTATAAAGAGAATATTACTTCGCCTTTTGTTGCAGCATCCAGAGGTTACCTGGATGATATTATCAAGCCTCAAAATACCAGATGGAGAATTTGTAAATCTCTGAAGTATCTGCGTAGTAAAAAACTAGAAACACCTTGGAAAAAGCACGATAATTTACCTCTGTAAATAGCAGCGTGGATTTAGGATAAGAAAATTAGTAGTTATTCATGAGCAAACCATTATTTGAAAAAGTATTAATAGCTAACCGGGGTGAGATCGCCTTGCGCATTATGAGGACCTTGCGCAAAATGGATATTAAATCTGTTGCTGTTTATTCAGAGGCTGACACTAACTCAGATCATGTTCAATATGCGGATGAGGCGTATTATATTGGTAACTCGCCGGCAACTGAAAGCTATTTATCTATCAAAAATATCGTCAGTGCTATTAGGGTAAGCGGCGCACAAGCCGTGCATCCAGGTTATGGATTTTTAGCTGAAAACTCCCAGTTTGCAAACATATTGAAACGTGAAGGTATTACCCTGATTGGACCAAGTGCTAAAGTCATCAAGCAAATGGGTGATAAGATTGAGGCCAAGAAAATCGCCATTGATTCCGGAGTGAGTACAGTTCCGGGTTATATGGGGATTATCAATAATTTTGAGCAAGCAGTTGGGATCGCTGAAGAGATAGGATTTCCTATCATTATTAAAGCCGCAGCCGGTGGTGGTGGCCGAGGAATGCGGGTTGTTCAAAACCCTAAAGAAATGGAAAAAGCTTTTGAATCTGCAAAATTCGAGGCTGAAAACTGTTTTAGTGATGGCAGGGTATTCATTGAAAAGCTAATCATAGCCCCAAGGCATATAGAAATCCAGGTGATTGCGGATCAATATGGCAATGCCGTCTGTTTAGGTGAACGTGAATGTTCAATTCAGAGATATCATCAAAAAGTGATTGAAGAAGCTCCAAGTTCGTTTGTTGATGAAGAGACAAGACAAAAAATGTATGCAGAAGTAATTGCGCTTGTGAAAAAGGTGGGGTATTTTTCTGCCGGAACAGTCGAATTCATGATGGATAATAAGAAGAATTATTATTTCCTTGAAATGAATACCAGATTACAGGTCGAGCATCCGGTAACAGAGCTCATTACCGGTATTGATCTGGTCGAGCAAATGATCAGAGTAGCTGCTGCTGAAAAACTGTCTTTTGTGCAGGAAGATATAAAACTCAATGGCTGGGCTATTGAATCCAGAATTTGCGCGGAAGATCCAAGTCGTGGCTTTTTGCCATCAAGTGGTAGGATATTGGAATATCAGGAGCCACCCAAAAGTGCTAATGTCAGGATCGATAGCGGTATTAGAGCTGGTGGCGAAGTAAGTATGTTTTACGATGCCATGATCGCCAAGCTTTGTACTTATGCCGATACCAGAGAAGAGGCAATTGAGTTGATGAAGAACTCACTTAGTTCTTTTATTATCCAGGGTATTTCACATAATATCAGCTTTTTAGAAGCTCTCATTCATCACCAGCGTTTTGTTGATGGGGACATTCACACAGGCTTTATAGATGAAGAATATCCGGATGGCTTTTCCGGGGCGAAGCTTACTTCAGAGATAAGTGAAGTGTTCCTGGCAACTGCTATTTTTGCATTTCTTACTGAACAAAAAAGAGCCGCCTCTTTGCCAAATCCAATGACTGACCAGTCTAATAAAATTGGTACTCGCTGGGTTGTTTCCATTGATGGTAGGCAGTTTCCGGTAATGATTAAGCCGGTTGAAGATGGATATAACATCAGATATGGTACAAGTCGCATTAATGTTCGCAGCAACTGGAATATAGGTAGTTCATTAATTGCTGCAACTATTAGCGGTCAGAAAGTAAATGTTAAAATGGAGAGAATTAGAACAGGTTATAAGCTAATGCACTCTGGAACTACTGTAGATACTTACGTCAGATCTCCTAGAATGTCGGAGCTTGAAGCACTAATGCCGATCAGAGATGATTTTGAGGATCAGCTAGAGCTACTTGCGCCGTTATCTGGCCAGATTGTTGGAATTCACGTAGCCGTTGGCGATAAAGTGATACCTGGGCAAGAATTATTGGCCTTAACGGCAATGAAGATGGAAAACATAATAACCGCAGAGCGTGCAGGTAAAATTGCCAAGATTATGATTTCAGAAATGGAGAACGTATCTAGCGGACAGGTATTACTGGAGTTCGAGGAAAAAACGGTATAGTTAATTTATTCAATTGATCAATTATGCTGTAAAATTGGAGTAATGGGGATTATGTAACGGATTGTCGCAACCCTAAGGGGTTCGTGAGTGACGAAGAATCTTGCAAAAGAATCTATAGTGGCAATAGTGGAAGATGTTTGCAAAAAACCTGTCATTGCGAGACTCCAAAGGGTCGTGGCAATCTATTTGTCATTTGAGGTTTAAAAGAAGATTTATTTTTGAATCTTTACGATGTCAAGTAGTCTCATCAGATGGTTAGTATGCTGAAGTATCCAATGGATTGCCGCGGCCTCAAAAAGCCTCGCAATGACGCTTTTGGGAGCGTCGCAAGTTGTTTTGTTTATTTCGTTGTCATGTTCGTCCTCGAATAGCCACGTACGTCTAATACCATTTCCCATTTTGAATTAGAGGTTTGCATTTCAAGGCGATGCTGCGCAGCGTATATAAATACGTGAGTACAGCAGAGACCTGCAAAATGCTAATATATAATTTGAAATGGGATAATTCTTTCGGGCAGGCGTTTCTAAGGCTTGCAACACCTCATAATTTACTAATATACCTGATGGATTGCAATTTTGTTATAATTAATTTTTTAACTGGATATCTTGATTCTCTTTCTTGGGGGAATGAATAGACTTTCGTTTGGTGAGAAGGAATTTGGATTAAGTTCCATAATGCCTACATAATAACTTCCATTTCTTACCAGACTTATTATAGACCAGCCTTCCTGCATGTCGCCGGAAATTTTATCCAACTCCGTCGGGTTATCTGTGAAAGAGACTAATTTTTGTTGTGGTTTTATATAAGTCATAGTTGGGTGATACAGAACAAAAATATTAAACAGGAACTTTAAGCATCTATAATATATTAATTTTTTATAAAATGCAAGCAGATAGTTAAAATATTATCTGAGTAATAAATATCATTTTATTAAATATTTTGCCGTATGCTTTGTAATTACTGTGACAACAGCAGGAAAAACACATATACTAATCTAAGTATTTTAAGACTATGTTGACAATAATTGCACAGCATATTATGTTCCAGTTTTATTGCAAGTAACATTAATATAAATATGTTTGAACAAGGAAAATATACACTAAAAGCTGAAGAATATGTAGATTCGTTTGAGAAGATGCTATTAATCAGGCGCTTTGAAGAAAAATGCGGCCAGTTTTATGGTATGGGTCTGATCGGAGGTTTTTGTCATCTATATATTGGGCAAGAGGCGGTTATTGCCGGTATTAAAATGGGAAAACAAGATGGAGATAGCACAATCACCAGCTATCGTGATCACGGACATATCATTATGTCCGGTATTGATCCTAAATATGTTATGGCAGAGCTGACGGGTAGAGCATCCGGGTGTTCCAAGGGTAAAGGTGGCTCGATGCACATGTTTAATAGTGCCGGTAAATTTTATGGTGGACATGGCATAGTTGGGGCGCAAGTGCCAATCGGTACAGGACTGGCTTTTGCAGAAAAATATAATGGTACAGGTAATGTGTGCTTTACGTTCCTGGGTGATGGCGCAGTTAACCAAGGGCAGGTTTACGAAGCATTTAACATGGCTGCCTTGTGGAAATTACCGGTGATTTATGTCATTGAGAACAATGAATATTCTATGGGTACTTCGCTGGCGCGCTCAACTGCGATGACTGAACTGCACAAAAAGGGACAGTCCTTTGGGATTCCAGGTATACAGGTTGATGGTATGGATGTTGATGCAGTGTATAATGCGGCAATACAGGCGACAGAATTTGTGCGTGCCGGTAATAATGGCCCGGTGATTATTGAAGTAAAGACCTATCGTTACCGTGGGCACTCAATGTCTGATCCGGCAAATTATCGTTCGAAAGAGGAAGTTGCAGAATACAAGCAGAGAGACCCGGTATTAATGATCAAGGATTTGATTCTGACAAATGCTTATGCTAGCGAAGATCAGCTAAAGGAAATTGAGCAAAAAGTAAAAGCTACAATAGCAGAAGTTGCAGAATATGCTACATCTGAGCCGCTTCCGAGCGAGGACGAGCTTTATACGGATATATATAAATAGGACTTATGATGGCTGAAATAACAGTAAGAGAAGCACTTCTTGAGGCAATGAGAGAAGAAATGCAGAGAGATGAAAAAGTCTTTGTTATGGGAGAAGAAGTGGCAGAGTACCAGGGAGCATATAAAGTAACGCAAGGGCTGCTTGAGGAGTTTGGCCCAGCTAGGGTTATAGATACCCCAATTACCGAGCATGGTTTTGCGGGTCTTGGAGTTGGCGCAGCACTTGCAGGCCTGCGTCCAATTATTGAGTTTATGACATTTAATTTTGCCATGCAGGCATTTGATCAAATAGTCAATTCCGCTGCCAAGACCAACTATATGTCAGGTGGTCAACTGGGATGCCCGATGGTGTTTCGGGGACCCAATGGTGCTGCAGCCAGGGTGGGGGCGCAGCATAGTCAGAATTTTGCAGCTATTTATGCGCATATTCCAGGGCTAAAGGTGATTGCGCC
>CAJQOD010000012.1 GCA_905479865.1 uncultured Rickettsiaceae bacterium
AGGTAAAAACGAATGACGAGAGAGCAAAGTTTGAATTGGCACTGACCAAGGCGGCAATAGACCGAGATATGCCAGTCTTTGGTATATGTAACGGTCTGCAGGTAATCAATATTTTGTTTGGTGGCACATTAATTCAGCATATACCAGATAGTCACTCAAGTGATATTAATCACGAACAGCCTGCGCCAAAGCATGTTCCAACTCATAGAGTTATTCTTGAAGAAGGTACATTACTTTCGAAATTGTCCGGATCGAATGATATTGAGGTCAATACCACGCACCACCAGGCAATAGATAAGGTAGGAGCTGGGCTGACCATATCTGCCAGAGCCCCGGATGGCATCATTGAAGCTATTGAGTCTGCAAACCATAGATTTCTTGTAGGCGTACAATGGCATTCGGAGTACCAAAATACAGAACTTGACTCAAACCTGTTCAAAAGATTAGTTGAAGAGAGTGCCAAGGTTGTATAATATCAACATTATACAAATTAATCATGCAAGCTTATATGTACCCGATAGTAAGATTAAGACGCAATAGACGTACTCAATGGCTAAGGGATCTAACTTCTGAAACCAGGCTGGCTCCAGAAGATTTGATTCTTCCAGTTTTTGTTATCGAAGGAGAAAATCAAAGACAGGCTATCAAAACCATGCCCGGAGTTTTTCGTCAATCTATAGATCAGCTATTGCTCACCGCTAAAGAAGCCGAAAAAAGAGGAATAAAAGCTATTGCATTATTTCCATCTGTAGAAGCTGATTTAAAGTCGGAGGATGCGGATGAGGCATATAATCTGGATAACCTTGTTTGCAGAGCAGTCAGAACCTTAAAAAATGCAGACTTATCCATTGGGATAATCTGTGATGTTGCACTTGATCCTTATACAATTCACGGTCATGACGGAGTATTGGTTGATGGAGATGTTGATAATGATGAAACCATTGAAGCATTATCCAATCAGGCACTGGTTTTAGCAAAAGCAGGAGTAGATATCGTAGCTCCCTCTGACATGATGGATGGAAGAATTATGGCAATCAGGGAAGATCTTGACAATGCCGGTTTCATCAACGTAAATATTCTAGCCTATGCTGCAAAGTATAATTCCAGCTTTTATGGACCATTTAGGGATGCTGTAGGGAGCGATCAGAACAAATATTTGTGTAAGGCAACCTATCAGATGGATATTCGAAATACTAAAGAGGCCATGCGTGAGATTGAACATGATATTGAAGAAGGTGCTGATATGATCATGGTTAAGCCTGGAATGCCTTTTTTGGATATTATAAGTGAAGCATCCCAGAGCTTTAATGCACATATTCTTGCCTATCAGGTCAGTGGTGAATATGCGATGATTAAGTTTGCCGCAGAAAATGGCGCACTTGATTGGAAAAAATCAATTATTGAATCGTTAATCTGCTTTAAACGTGCAGGAGCATCAGCGATATTCACTTATGCGGCTCTGGAAGTAGCTGCAATGCTTTAAATTAATTCATTAATTAAGAACTATGTACAACAATCAAAAATCATCCAGTAAAGTTACAAAAATAATTATTGCCTTGAGTATAATCATTGCGGCAATATCACTGTACATCCTGCTTGTTATTGAACTACCAGATAAACCACTTGCAGGGCAAGGTGGCGCTCCGGAAGAAAATGTTCCCATAGGTGGTGATTTCATCCTGACAGACCATAACGGTAACGAGTTTAACAACGCTATGATGAAAGGCAAACTTAGCCTGGTGTATTTTGGCTTTACTTTTTGTCCGGATATTTGCCCGACATCATTACAAAAATTGACTCATGTACTTTCTACCCTGGACAAGTATCAGATTGATGTTTTACCAATTTTTATCACTGTTGACCCAGCAAGAGATACACCGGCTCTACTGAAAGAATATTTAAATCATTTTCACCCCAAATTTGTCGGGTTAACGGGGTCTGCAGAAAAAATAAAGGAAGTTGCCGATTTGTATAAAGTTTTTTATGCAATTGCAGAAGGCGCAACCAGGAAAGATGACAAATATATGCTGGATCATTCATCTTTTGTCTATCTAATGGATAAGAATGGTAAGTATATGAAGCATTTCTATATGAGTTCTACGCCCGAGGAAATAATCGAATATATACGGATTAATAAATAGCCATATACGATTGTATAAGTTCTTAATAAGGCTAGTATTTAGCGTAGTATACATAACTTTTCAGTGCAGGCTAGGTAAGCCCAAGGCTTTAATGAACTTGATCAAATGTAACATTTAGTATATCATCCGCATTCTTGGAGAGGTGGCCGAGTGGTTTAAGGCGCCCGCTTGGAAAGCGTGTTCACGAGCAATCGTGACGAGGGTTCGAATCCCTTCCTCTCCTCCATAAACTAAAATAATATAGAGTGCAAGGACATAAGCGAAGCATACCTTGTAGTCTATATTATTTTAGTTTAAAGTAGAGAGATTTATGAGAACCCGGTAAAGAGGGTTCGAGGCGCAGCCCGGCGAAGCTGCATCCCTTCCTCTCCTCCACCAATTTTCATTAATTTTTTTAAAGGTAAAATTCAGTTACAATAAGTTTTATCGGCACCATCATGTATCTTAAAAAACCTCAACTCGGCGTAAGGGAATGATTTGCATTGTGGAAGAATCGTTGATTAATAGAGGGTTTGCGAGGTTTTAAAGTATATGCAGCAAGAGCAGCGAGCATGTTAGCCAGAAAATTATCTGGTTTTCGATGTCTGGAATGTTCAATTTGGCAAATAGATTTCAGTTGTTCAATCACTGTTTCTACAATGGATCTCTGTGCTAAAAGGTATTTCTCAAAGACAGATCTAGTAATTTTCTTCATATTGCTCTTGGTTTTTGTTATTATCGCAAGACCTTTGTCTGCAAGCTTTTGAGTCATCTCTTTAGAGATATATCCTTTATCACCACAGCCAATTCCCTTCAAACCTTTAAACAAAGTTTCCATCGGTTTGCGGTCATCTACGTTACCTTGAGTCAGGCAAAATGACATTATCTCGCCCTGATGATTTATTACTAAATGCAACTTAAATCCAAAGAACCAACCCATTGAACTTCTTCCTCTTTTGGCTATATCATTGAACACCTTATGCCTATGAATTCTCTGATTACGACAAACTTTTAGAGTAGTAGAATCAATATAATACATTCCTGTTTCTGTGCCAGACTTATACTTCATATATACCGCCAAAGCCGGTATTACACATGATTTTAATTCAAGAAATCGGTTATAACTCAGGAACTGGGGAAAATAAGCTGTCAAATGTTTTACAACACATTCATGGTAATAATCCTTGAATGTTCGGTAATGACTTAAATGGAATAAAATAAGGATAGTCATTATTTCGCTAGCCGATAAACGGCAAGATCGGATTCTTTGGCGTTTTGGGTTGGGTAATATGTATTGTGATTCTTTTGTATAAAACTCCTTGCAAAAATCATCAATTTCGCAGAATATATCTTCTATGGGTGCAAGCATTTTAACCTCCAATGTTAGTTGCTTGTACCTTACTATATACGTTTTCCTGATACTTCAAAACTCTACCTTATGTCGAGCTGAGGTAATTGTAGGCTTATTCCTTATCCTAAATTCGCATTAATAGTATTATAGATATTGGTTATGACGGTTCTTTTGTTGCAAGTGTAATATGAAATTTAAACCCCTGTAAAAATTTTGGTAAATCATATTTTTGTCTAAGTTCTTCTAATTCCGGACTTTCTACCTCAAGTACATAATATCTTATACTCTTAGACCCAACCAACTTTAATTTGTTAATTGTAAAATGAAAATTTTTATTTATTTCCATAATATTAAGATGTTGTGATTCTGTTTTATTGATAACGCTGACATGTGCTCCAATGCTTTCAGAAGTCCGAAAATAAGGTGGCTCTTGGGCGTTATCATCAAATTCTTGAATGATAGGGTATAATTTATGAATATATTCATCATCTAATTTAAGATACATATACCCCTTCTTTTCTTTAAGAACTCCTATTTTGGGAAGCTCATCTGCTTCTTTTAATATAGAAACATTAATAGCATGAAATTCAGTAGCGCAGGAAGATACTGAAATTACAGCTAATAATAATAATCCTATTTTCAGCGTATAAAATATATTATTTGCAATCTTCATTAATTTCTCCCTATCTATAAGCATCTGCAATAATGTTCACAATATTCTCTGTATTTTCTTATAATAAATTATTGATACAGAATTGCGGCAAAACCAAAAATTTGCGTTAACAACTAATGCGCATTAAAAACTTTACTGTTTTTTGCATAAACGGACTGAAAATCTTATCTTTAAAATAGCTACCGGCGGCTTTCTTACTAATTTCTGACAATGTAGGATAAGGCACGATCAGGCTGGCAATTGCCGATATTTTCAGATTATTCTGAACTGCAAGCACCCACGGTACTATCATTTCCCCTGCTCCACTTGCCATTATCGTAACTCCGAGGATATTTCCGCCAGGAGAAACCAGCACTTTTATTTTCCCGTTGGTTTTATGTTCGGCCTGCGCACGATCATTTTCAGACAAATCCATAGACAGGATTTTATGACTAATTTTTTGTTCAAGTAATTCAGATTCAGTAAATCCGACATGAGCGATCTCAGGGTCGGTATAAGTTACCCATGGAATTTGAATAGTTTTGACGGTGGAACGTAACCTAAAAATCGAATTCCGAATTACCAAACCGGCATGATAACCGGCAACATGAGTGAATTGATATCCACCAATACAGTCGCCTATAGCAAATACTCTTTTATTGGAAGTACGCAAAAATCTGTCCACTGTAATACCTCTTGGGGTTGAATCAATGCCAGCTTCTTCCAGGTTTAATGAAGATAGATTAGGCCTCCTGCCGGCAGCAACTAGCAACTGGCTAGCTTTAGCAGAATATTTTTTACCATTAAGCTTATAGTGAATTTCCATTTCACGACCAGATTTTTTAATTTCAGTTATCAAAACTCCTTCCTTAAGTACTACGCCTTCTTTCTTGATAGTACTCTTCAATTGACTGACAATTTCCGGATCATCTTTAGGAAGTGCGGTAAATGCTTCTAGTACCAGCACCTTACTACCCAACCTGGAAAATGATTGAGCTATCTCAATACCGATCGGACCACCGCCAATAACTACCAAATCTTTAGGCAAGGTTTTTAAGTCGAATATTGTCTCGTTCGTAAGGTATTTAACGCTATCAAGACCCGGTATATCCGGAACAAAGGCACTACTACCTGTAGAGATGATGAAACGCTTGGCTTTAATAAGTTGCTTACCGGCCTTTACAGTATCTGCGCTAACAAACTTTCCTTCAGCCTTTATCACCCTAACTCCTAAACTTTCAAACCTTTCTACTGAATCATTAGGAGCAATTGCTGCTATCACATTCTTAATATGTGCTTGAACTTTCTTGAAATCTACTTTAGCAGACGACGCTTTCCAACCAAATTTTAAACCCCGCACATTCTCGTGAAAAGATTTTGCAGCAGCTATCAGGGCTTTTGACGGCACGCAACCATAATTCAGGCAATCACCGCCCATCTTACCTCTCTCTAGCAACATCACGCTTGCGCCCATTTGCACAGCGCCCGCTGCAAAAGAAAGTCCACCGGATCCTGCGCCGATAACACAAAAATCCGGTGTTAAAACGTTATTTTCTAATTCACGTTTTTTTAATTTAGGTGATGGCATAATTCATATTAACCGGCCTGCGTACGCATGGGTTAATCCCATAAGTATGGTCATAAGCTTCAATTGAAACGCAAGGGCTTCTAATTTCATAAGGCGCACTTGGTGTACAGGACAGAATTCCGAACAAAGATATGGCTAACAGAATATTCTTAATAGAAAATTTCATAATGAATATTGCACCAATTACCGTTTATATTATTTGAGAGTAACCTAAATCCACTTTTCACTTCAAGAGCTTCAAGCCAGATACTTCTCTTCAGATTTAAAATACAATAAAAAGCGCAGATTTTGTTGCATTTGTGCATAATTTCAGCTGTCTGAAAGGGTTTTGTTGATCGATCCTACAGCTGTTAGAAGAAATACCTATAATTTTCACCCGAAAGTTATACAATGAGGCTTATGCAATTTCTGCTGAAGCTTAATGGAACCATTATATAAATCACTACAAGAATACATTAAATCTGGGGATTATTTCATCGATGCCAGACATTGGTATAAGCACAAATACCTTCATCCTTTCTCTCAAAGATCGTTCATATTCATTTTAAGCATTATTATCTGTATTTTATTTTTAGGAGTTGTAGTTAATATCAGAGGTCTTTTTCCCTCAGTAATTCAGGTAAAATATTCTATTAATGCTGACTCTGCCTCCAATAAAACAGCGCAAATAATTCGTGCCAACCAGATAAAAAACGATCCTCTAGCTTCGGTCACAGATATTATACTCAGAAACTATGTCTCGACCAGAGAGAGCTATAATTATGATAATTTAAAAAAACAATTTATCTTTGTTAAAAATAATTCAACACGTATAGTCTTCCGCCGATTTTATAATTTCATGAATATTGACAACCCGTCTTCTCCGATAATGCTCTATCAAAAAACCATTCAGAGAACTGCGACTATAATCTCAGCAAAGTACCCCAGTCCGGCTAAAGCCATTATAAAATTTAACTCCACTGCACAAAATTCTGCCGGAGAAATTGTTGAAAATATGGTCTGGCAAGCCACAATTGACTACGAAGTTGATAAAATTGACCCTAATTTACCTAACGGTTCACGATTTCACTTCACAGTAACGGATTATCAGTTAAAACTATTAGAAGATAGAAGAAGCAAATAAAATATGAAAAAACTCATTACACTCGCGATTTTATTTTTTATTGCGCAATCTGCGCATGCTATCCGTGAATCAAGACCCACTCCAATTGATAGCCGGATTCGTGTAATGGTTTATAACCCCAATGACGTATTTAAATTCACCGGTTATTACGGCTACCAGGCAAGTATTGAACTGGCTAAAGATGAAGAAGTAGTTAGTATTTCAATGGGAGACACTACATCCTGGCAAATTGTTCCAGCCGGTCATAGAATTTTTATCAAACCGATGGAAGAAGATGCCACCACAAACATGACTCTTATTACCAACAAAAGGACATATTTCTTCGAACTATATGCAGAAGAAACTCTAGATATCAGAGATCCTGCAATGGTCTTTAATGTAAAGTTCTTATATCCTGATGAAGATGAAGAAGAGCATATACGTACATTCTCAAGTGGCGCGACAGTTGGCCCGGATTTAAGTCATCCTGAAAAATTCAATTTCCACTATTCCATAAGCGGCAATGAAGAAATTGCTCCTATTAAAATTTTTGACGATGGAGAATTCACCTATCTTCAGTTCCGTGATAAAAACAATGAAATTCCTGCTATCTTTGCAGTTGAAGACGACTTACGCGAATCAATGGTCAATTTCCGACTAGATCCAAATAACAGAAATATGGTAGTCATTGAACAGGTTTTTCACAAACTAACACTTCGTGCCGGTAAAAAAATTGTCTGTATATTCAACGAGGCCTTTAAACCTTATTAATCACTTGAAACATCTGCGCAAATTATATAAATTTACCCCTTTGTTCATGTTGGTTGCTATAGCTGCTCTTATATGGATTTCTGAAGTTCATAGCTATATTAGCCTCGATACACTGCGTGAGAACCAAATCTTTTTACAGCAATACGTAAAGGAAAATCAGTTATTGTCAGTTACTATTTATTGCCTGCTATATTTTGCGATAGTCAGCTTATCCATTCCAGCTGCAACAGCTATGACTTTAATTGGTGGATTTCTATTTGGCCAAATTGTCGGTACAATATGTATTATATTTTCAGCCGCCTTTGGAGCTTGCGTGATATTCTTAAGTACAAAAATGGCTTCGAAAAATTCTATCAAAAAAGAAGCCGGTAAGTGGACAAAAAAAATGCGGAAAGGTTTTGAGGAAAATGCATTTTCTTACATGCTAACTCTCCGTCTAATTCCTATTTTCCCATTTGTCATAGTCAACTTAGTAGCAGGCATATTGCAAATATCTCTGAAGACTTTCTTTCTTGGTACATTATTAGGTATTATCCCTGGAACATTCATATATGTTTCCGTAGGCGTATCCATGCAGGAATTATTGAACAAGCCAAATTTCTCGCCTGATACTCTGCTTGAACCGCAGATTATCTTCTCCCTGACAGGTTTAGGCATCCTTGCCCTGTTACCGATAATTTATAAGCAAATTAAAAAGAAGGGATTATAGTAATTATATATAGTAATTTAGGTTGGATTAATATACCAGGCGTAACGATCAAAGCCTACAATTAATAGGCTAGAGGTGACGATATAGACTAATTCAACTTAAATTACTATGCTTCCTTTCGTGCTCAAGCAACCATTTTTTGCGATGCAAACCACCACCATAACCGCCAAGCTGCCTGTTACTATTGATAATACGATGACACGGAATCACAATTGCCAGTTGATTAGCGCCGTTAGCATTAGCAACAGCTCGGCACGCAGATGCTTTACCTGCTGCAATGGCTGCCTGCTGCTTGTAACTTCTGGTTTGTCCATAAGGAATCTTTACCAGCGCCTTCCAGGCATTTTTTTGAAATGGAGTACCCATAATATAAAGCGGCGTTTTAAATTCCTGCAATTTGCCTGCAAAATATAATTTAAGTTCCCGCTCAATAGAAATAATTGGCTCTGTACTACCTGGAATAATGGCTGATTTTGTTTTGCTGCGCAATCGCTCTATTTCACGCTCTAAACCCCTACGCTCAACAAATTCCAGAAGATATAAAAGTTCCTCATCGGCAATTACTAACATTGGACCAAGTGGCGTGTCCAACCAGGATGCTTTCAGAATATTCTGATGCTTGTCGAAATGCGTGGGTGCGCCGCCCATGATTTTAGAAAAAGCATCTCGAAAACCACTGCTGGATTCATAGCCTGCATTCAGCTGCGCTTCAATTACCCTATCACCTTCTCTAATTTGTTGCATGGCCAGACCCATACGCCTGGCTCTTGCATATTCTACAAACGTCATACCAAACCTCTTATTAAATTGCCTACGTGCTGTAGATGAATCCACAGAAAATGCCTCCAGGTCCCGATCTGTCCATCTTTTTTCAGGATTTGCTTCAACAGCGTCTACTAACGCGCGTACTAACTCTGAAACATGATCCGGGTGAGAAAGCGGGCGGCAACGCATGCACGGCCTAAATGATGCAAGCAACGCTTCCTCCGCCGTGCGATAAAACTCACAGTTCTCAAATTTTGGTTTTCTCGCCGGACAGGTGGGGCGGCAAAATACTCCCGTGGTTTTAACACCCACATAAAATACTCCTTCATATTCTATGTTTTTATCAATCAAGGCTCGATAAAATTCTTTCTTTATTTGCTCTGTCAACATTTTGCTCATCCACAATAGTCATCATAATAATCTATAATAATGATTATATATTAAATATGCGACCGAAATTCAGGCATTGATTTTCAGATAATAGAAACAGGTTATTCACCGAAATCATTCCACGTGGCATATACCCGACCTATTGTCGTAAGCCAACATAAAATGCCGTAAATTATACATATCTTGGAAAACAGATGTGGAACAATACACATGAGGATCAATATAAAAGCAGTCTCCGTGCCTTCACAGATTCCTCCTAAATAATAAAACGATTTCCTGCCTCTTTTGCTGGTATTTATATCTTTCTTGGCGGCAATAATTGCATAAGCTAAAAAGGAAGTAATAGGTCCAACAAAGCTGAATATTAAAAAAGCTGCGTAAAGTGCGTTATCCGGATTATCTATGGCAAAAGCAAAAACAACACCTGCATAAATTATAAAATCCGCAACAATGTCTAAAAACCCGCCAAAATCTGTCAGCTTGGTAGTCCTGGCAATTGCTCCATCTAGACCATCTGCAATACGGTTAAGGCAAAGAAAAAATAATCCGTAAGGCAAGTTGCCGATGCTAATGGATAATATAGAAGCTAAACCGAAAGCAAACCCAATGATAGTGACAGAATTGGCATTTATCCCCGTACTTGCAAGCCGCCTACCAAAAAAATCCAACGGCTTTTCGATAATTTTTCTAACTCTTGAATCAAGCATAGTTTTTTATTTTTTATCCACACCTTTCATCGTTGAATATTCAAAATGCAACGCCTTACCGTCAAACACTCTGGCATAGGCATGATGAAGTGCGGCAGCAACTTCAGCAAAACCAGTCAAAATCAGTTTTAATTTACCTGGGTATGTTGCAATATCCCCGACTGCATAAACTCCAGGAATATTAGTTTCGAAATGCGGATAATCAGACTTTATATAGTGTCCCTTCACATCGAGTCCAAATTCAAGTATAGGACCTAAATTCTGTGACAGTCCAAAAAATGGCAGCAATATGTCCGCCTTAAGATATTTCTTATTACCATCAAGATCAGCAACAATTATTTCCTTCAGAGTTCCTTCCTCACCATTTAACTCAGCAAGTTGAAAGTTGGTCACTAATTCAATTTTGCCAGCCTCTACCAACTCATGTATTTTTTGAATGCTTGCAGGAGCTGCCCTGAATTTAGCTCTTCTATGAACCAAACTGACCTGCGCGATAGATGATAATGAGATCGCCCAATCTACAGCCGAGTCTCCACCTCCGGCAATTACAATTTTTTTTCCAGCAAACTCATCTTGCTTGGTTACTGAATAAAATACTGATTTTCCTTCATATAACTTAATATTCTCCAGTGGCGGCCTGTTAGGGCCAAATGACCCTGCTCCAGCTGCTATTATCACGGCTTTAGCTTTAATGATGTCATCTTTAGAAGTGATAAGCTCAAAACCATTATCAGTACTCTTAAGTCCAGTTACTTGCCTGGACATTAGATACACCGGATCAAATGGACTCGCCTGTTTTACCAGATTACTTATAAGGTCTTGAGCAAAAGTTTCTGGATATGCCGGAATGTCGTATATCGGTTTTTCAGGATATAGAGCGCTACATTGCCCACCAGGAACATCAAGAGCGTCAACAATACACGACTTCATCCCCAGCATACCTGCCTGAAATGCACTAAAAATACCGACCGGCCCTGCTCCGATAATTACAATATCTGTTTGCATAAAAAACCTTCACGACAAAAAAAAACTCATTCTACATTAAATAAAATGAGCTTTCCATAATAAAATCATAAGCCTTAATGTACACTTACTTTCCAATGATTGATATTACTTAACC
The DNA here is from genome assembly GCA_905479865.1 of uncultured Rickettsiaceae bacterium. GTDB lineage: Bacteria > Pseudomonadota > Alphaproteobacteria > Rickettsiales > Rickettsiaceae > Megaera_A. The sequence goes on from CAJQOD010000012.1 coordinate 11,276, forward strand.
ATATCTAACTCAGACTCAGTTATTTCTTCATTTTCAAGTAAGCTATCATTGTCTTCTCCAAAATCTTTTAGCATATAGCCACGCCCCCAAACTGTTTCAATGTAATTAACACCACCAGAGGCTTGTGAAAGCTTCTTACGTAATTTACAAACAAACACGTCAATAATCTTGATTTCCGGCTCATCCATACTACTATATAAATGGTTCAGGAACATTTCTTTTGTAAGCACAGTTCCCTTACGCATAGCGAGCAGTTCCAGAATTGCATATTCTTTATTAGTTAAGTGTACCTGAGTTCCTGCGACTTCTACAATCCTTGTATCCAAATTAATCGCTACCTTGTCAAATCTTACAACAGATTCTGAGTGGCCTTTCGAACGACGAACTATTGCTTGAATTCTTGCAATCAATTCACCTCTATTGAATGGCTTGGTTAGATAATCATCCGCTCCAAATGCTAGCCCTTTGATTTTCTTATCTACAGATATTAAACCGGACAAAATCAAAATTGGTGTTTTTACCTTGGCAGAACGTAGGCGTAGTAATACTTCGTATCCTTCGACATCTGGTAACATTAAGTCTAGCAGGATAATGTCGTAATCGTAAATCCTCCCGATTTCGATTCCATCAACACCAACTTCCGCTGTGTCACAAATTATTCCTTCAGCTGCAAGTGCCAGTTCAATAGATTTTGCAGTTGAGGAATCGTCTTCTATAAGTAGTACTCTCATTTAATTTCTCATCTCCTTAACAAATTTTTACTTTTCACGATAGTCTCATTATAATCAGTAAAAATCAAGTATTTTTTTACATCTTTATTAATAAATTAGACTGTAACTCCACATTTAGACTGTAGTTCTATATTACGCTACTTTATAAAATAATTTTACCTCCTATAATAGCTATTGTTCCCTTGCTTTTGTCACTTTTGACAACATTTTCCCCAATGAAGTGCCGCCCCTTGGTTTGGTAATAAGTGACTTGGGCGTAGGTTTTTATACCCGAGGTGATAATATAGTCAATACCGACGCTAGTTGCATCAAGCTTATTCTTGTGATGATCACTATGAAAATGATTCACACTTGCTGCATATTTTCCCTCATGGAATTGATACTTCATACCTGCAGAATAAATACTGGTATTACGACCTAGCGTATCAATAGCCGCATTAGTCAGGCTTTTATTGTAATTCATGTAAGAAGCTGCAACACTGAACTGATCATATATCACTTCACCACCAATATTGTATGTATTGAGCTTCTTAAATTTAATATCCGACTTGGCATCCTTATTATTTTTATCAAAAGCAATAGGTTTGCCTAACTCGCCAACAAAAGCCACTTTAGCCGAAAGCAGGTTCGAAAAATTCCCTGCATAGGTGACTCCGTAGGCAACTCCATCTTTAATTGCAAATTTATATCGCGATGGAGATACCGGTGTGTGTAAATGCTGCTTATCAAGGTCATTATGCCCTGCATTAGAGGTATCTGGTATGTAAGACACTCCAACCTGGAAAGCATGATCATTAGAGCCAAATTTAGGGGTGAAATAAGTTATTTTTCTGGAATAATCAGTTAATCTGCTAGTCCTGGTTTTAGAATCTAAAAAACTGCAAAAATTTGTTACATAGGGAACTATAGCAGTACCACCACTCTTTGGAGATGCAATGATGAATGCATCCCATCCATTACCGGTTGCGCAAGAAGATTTGTAACCGGTGATTCTCATTTTCTTGGCAGCACTCTTATCCGATCCGGCTTCTATTTTACCGTACTCAGATTCTACATAAATCGAAAGTGGTGCGCCTCTATCATTCCGGGTGGTTTGCTCAAGACCAATCTTAGCACCATATTTAATGCCTGTATCAGTTACCAGCTGGTAATCAACCAAAAAATTTCCAGAAGAATAAAAACCATATTTGCTCTGGTGGGTAGATACTTTTTGCTGCTCTGCCTCACCATTATTATTATAGTGAATTCCTTGAACTTCTATAACAGCACCAAGTTTTACAACATTATCCAGTGCAAAGGCAGTCGATACAGCGCAGCATAAAATTCCCGCTCCTGCTAATAGACCTTGTTTTAAAATTTTTCTCTTCATTATGAACCTTTACCTTCTGTCATTTTCTTATTGTATAACACACCAAAATCTACAGGATCGATCATTAGAGGCTGGAATCCTCCATCCTGAGTCACATCTGCAATAATTTTTCTGGCATACGGAAAAATTATCGCCGGACAATGCACTGCGAGCAACATTTCTATCTGATCTTCTGGAATATTGATCAAGTTGAATATACCTGCATACTTTAAATCCACCAGGAATAATGTCTTTTGCTCTGCAGCAGCTTTAGCATTAATAAAAATTTCAACTTCATAATAATCTTCTTCCGGCATCTTTTGAATATTAAGATCAAGAGCCAAATCAATCTGAGGAGTACTCTCAAGAGCAGCCAAAGTACCTGGCGCACCCGGGCTTTCAAATGAAAAATCTTTTATATATTGTGCATTTACAGCAATATGTGGTGTTTTTTGTGCGTCAGTTGATTTCATATCCATATTTTTTTACCTCTGTTTCTAAATTGTTTTTATGTACGCGGCAATGTTACACCGGTTTGTCCCATATATTTACCCGCCCTATCTGCATAGGATGTAGAGCATTGTTCGTTTCCCTTAAGGAATAAAAATTGACATGCACCTTCATTAGCATAAATCCTGGCCGGTAATGGTGTAGTATTTGAAAATTCCAGCGTAACGTGTCCCTCCCAACCAGGCTCAAGTGGCGTCACGTTTACGATGATTCCACATCTGGCATAAGTAGATTTTCCGACACATATCACGAGTACATCTTCAGGAATCTTAAAATACTCTACAGTTCTTGCTAAAGCAAAACTATTCGGAGGAATTACACAAACATCCGTCTCTCTATGTACCAAACTGTCCTTATCAAAATTCTTCGGATCAACAATAGCAGTATTGATATTTGTAAAAATTTTGAATTCATTTGAGACTCGCGCATCATAACCATAAGAAGAAACGCCATAGGAAATTATTTTTCCAGATTCTGTCTCTTTGACCTGCTGACCTACAAAAGGCGAAATCATATCGTTATTAGTGGATTTTTCTCTTATCCACTTGTCAGACATTACAGACATAAATGCAACCTAACGATTTGATTGATGCAATACTCCCTAAAGAGTTGGTTATACGCATTAAATGACAAAACTACCTCTAATAAAGGATATATATAGCTTATGAACCCGCATTATAGAAATAATTTATTGCATCCGGCTATTTCAAAAGTTAAAATTTGACTAATATAATCACTCTCTAAATCAAACTGTGTGATAAATAACACTCATACTACATGAAATATATAGAAGAAAAAGTACTAAACAGGTGTGATGTGTTGACTGATAAATCGATGATATGTTACCCTTCTCGAAATCTTAAAAGCTTGACGATAATTAAGCGAGGTTTGTGCCTTTTATGTGCCAATAGGTTTTTTAAGATGTAGCGGTACATTAGTAATAAATTGCAAATGCTCTCAAAGCAAGCGATAATTTGAGTTTAAATATATAATTATTCTAAATCAACACGAGTTACGAGAATGAAAAGTCTAAAAAAAGCTTTACTAGTCACAGCAAGTACGCTGTTTGTTGCTACATCATCTATCGCAGATAATGTAACTGCCAATAAAATGCCGGTGGTATCTGATCTTAAAGTTGAACTCTCCGGTTACGCAGATTTTCAGGCTGGCCTGAGAAATCAAAATCACTTATCCGGTGATGAGAAAAATGTTTCCAAAAACAGAAACAATTTTGCGTTTTATAATAGCGCGGCAATGGTAGCCAATGTTTCAAACAAGGTAAGCGACGTCACTTACGGTGGCAAGATTGTACTGGTACCTACTGCAAAAAGGAAAGGTTCTGCAAGCTATAACGGGTCACACATATACATGGAAAGTGATTTTGGCCGTGTTGAAGCCGGTTCTCCTTTTTCTGCATCATCTAACATGATGGTAGATGGAGGTGATATATACGTTGGTTCAGATGATTGGGACAGATATGCTGACTTTTCTACAAAACATTTGATGCAGACATCTGAAGTACAGCCTTCATTTGCAACTTTTGCAGAATTCTTCCTGGATGATAAGTTGGCAACTAACCTTGATGAAAGATCTTATAGTAGTGAGCCAGCAAGATCCGTATCATACTACACACCGAAATTTGCTTTTGGTGATTCTACCAGGCTGCAAGCCGGTGTTTCATACGCTCCTGACTCCAGTAACACTGGTGCTGATAATCCCGGTACGCATTCCAGCGGAGTAGATATAAGAAAAGTGAAACAACTTAACGTTCCCGGCCTTGAGAACATTGACAGATTTGAAATTGACCGTACTGTAAAAGACGCTCTATCTGGAGGTGTTTCTCTGGAACAAAATTTAGGAGATGGAATTGATCTTAAGGTGGGTATAACCGGTGAGTACGGCAAAGCAGCTGGCAAAGCTAAAAAATTTGCTAGAAAAGATGATGAAACTCCTACTGGTGAGTTCAAGCTTAGCAATCTCCGCACATTCAATATTGGCGCAATCTTAAATGTTGGTAACTTCTCTTGTGCCGGTTCTTTCGGTTCTCTGGGTAAAAGCCTTACAACCCCGGAATTCCACAAAACTGGACGCAAGACTAGTTATTACACTGGAACAGTCGCTTATAAACAAGGTCCGTTTGCAGCTTCTGTATCTTATTTTAAATCTGATCAGTTCAAAAATACTGTAGATGCAGTATCTATTGGAACTCAATATAAAATGGCACCTGGATTCGTGCCTTATGCAGAAATCTCCGGTTTTAGCCTAAAAGGCAGACCAGAATTTAACAGCGAGCTTAAAAAGAAAAAAACTCGTGGTACAGTTGCCTTGATTGGTGCTAAGTTAAGTTTATAATTTTTTAAAATTACTGTAATTATTAAGCCGGCTTTAAGACTTGTTCTTGAGCCGGCTTTTTGCTATAGTCATCCGTATTATAGGGCTACCTGAAATGATGATTATTAAAAAAAATGATGAGCTCAAATTTTTTATGAAATACTTGCCAAAAAGGAGATTTTTACAACGATTTTATAACAGGCTTCTACCTATTATTTGCTACATTCCAGCTATACTATTATGCACCACTGTTTCCTATGCCAAAACAATAGATATCCTTGATATCGAGCAGGCACTCGGTGTAAAAGCAAAATCCACATGCTCTACTCCTCCATGCCCGGTCGATGTTGACTCTCTATTAGATAAATTAATTCATGAACATAGCAAGGCACATCAAGATTCAAAACTAACTGACACACAGCAAGCAATAGATGCAAGCAAAGATGCCGGACCGTTAGTAAAAATGAGTAGAGCCGAATTAATTATTCTGAATAAAATCACTACTAAATCAAAGCGTACAATCTTCACTCTGGGAGAAGTAAAATTTTTTGGTAATCTTTCTATAGAAGTTCATAAATGTATAAAAAGCACTGACCCTTTTAATGCAAATAATCTTATGTTACTTACTGTTTTTGACAATAAAATAGATGATGATAATCTTGCGGTTTTCCACGGTTGGGTGATATCTTCGAACCCGTCATTATCTACCTTGGAACACCCCGTTTACGAAGTAATACCCGTTGATTGTATCGCGGCAGAGCAAAAATAAGGATTTGAATTTGATATGCAAAAACTGACTCTCAATTTAATTTTTATCATTCCAGTTTTAGGCTTAATTGCCGGCTTATCCTTGGGCATCACCATTCCATTATTTATGATGGCTAGCTTATACCTAATAAAAGATAATATCCAGGTTACATTCACAAAATTTAAGCTGGAACTCGTATTTTTTCTTTGGTTATTTTTGAGCTGTATTTGGTCAATTAATGCGGTAACCAGCTTTGTTTCTTTGCTAAAGACTTTCAGCCTGGCCCTAGTTACCTATGTTTTAGTTACTCACAAAGAACTTCTATTGCGTGAAATACCCATACAAAAACAACGACTTGGAACTACCATTATAGGGTCTCTGATATTATTTTATGTTGAATTTGCAAGTGATGGAGCTATCAGCTTATGGTTCCGCAGCTCTTTTCAAACAAAAGAAAGCCACCAATTTTACCTACACTACCTGGATCGGGGCTGCACTTTGCTTGCGTTATTTGCATGGGCTGTGATTGCACAATTACTAAGAAACCACAAAAATACGGCAGCTATCCTGCTATATCTTATAGTTACGGTCACTCTTGCACTATCTGATAGCCTGGCTGCCTTGGTTGGATTCATAGTTGCCGGGTCAGTTTTTTTGCTTACAAAATATACTTTCTTTGGAAATCCAAAAATTTTATCATTTATCCTGGTGGGATTTGCACTACTTTTTATCGCTATGGCAACAACTCTAAAACCATATAAATTATCGGAAGATGCTGATTTTCTACCGATTTCTGCAAAACATCGACTATTTATTTGGAACTTCGCGGCTCAAAAGGCCATGCAAAAACCTATTTTAGGTTGGGGACACGCATCATCCAGGAATTTTGATATAACAGAAGCTGATATGGTAGATTATCAAGGACACCACCTGCATCCACTGCCAATGCACCCACATAATAATCTCCTGCAAATTCTGCTTGAGACCGGAATAATTGGACTTGCTTTATATATGGCTCTTGTCTGTAAGTATTTATTCAGGTGGAATGATGTTTTCCGCAGGCATAATTCAAAACCTGATACCAGTATAAAGGCAGCTGGTTATGCCTGCTTTAGCACATTCTTCATCATTTCCATGATCTCATTTAACATGTGGCAAAGCTGGTGGATGTGCAGTTTTTTATGGATTGCAATCATCTTCTCCCTGATCAGTAAATCTGCGCTTGAAGAATAGTCACATTCTATTTTTACGAAATGGGGTAAGCAATAGCGCAAGCAAGCCTGTTTTTTTTATATCCCGATATTCTTTCAAACCAATCTCCATTTGCGCATGATTTTTTTGAGGCTGTGCTTTGTAAGTTCCAAAAAGCCTGTCCCACCAAGGCAGGTTAAAGCCAAAATTACTATTAGTTTCTTCACCGATGGTTGAATGATGGATACGATGCATATCTGGCGTTACGACTATCAAACGCAAAAATTTATCGAGTCTTACCGGCAAATTAATATTGCCATGATTAAACATGGAGGTAACATTCAAGAAAATTTCAAATAATATTATAGCCATCAAAGGTATGCCCAGCAATAGCACAGCAACGCATTTAATCAAAGTCGACAGAACAATCTCGACAGGATGAAATCGCAGACCAGTCGTGACATCAATCTCCTGATCAATATGATGTACCTTATGTACACGCCAAAATAACGGTACGTGATGAAATAGTACATGTTGGGCGTATATAAGTAGATCAAGCAGAACTACAGAGACAATAACAGAGGCCGAAAGAGGCAAAGATACCAGATGCAGTAGACCAATCTGATTGCGCTGAGCATATACTGCCACAGAAGCTGCAGTAAACGGGACAATCAATCGAACAATCATGTTATCAATGATAATAAGCGAGATATTGCAAACCCAGCGCACATTTTTTCCAATATATAATTTACGTTTTGGAAATATATATTCACATAAAGCAAAAATTGTAAGCACGCTCCAAAAAATACCTAACCGCAAACCTATTTCATTTTCTAACATCTTTTATTTCTGCTTTTATCTGATACTACAAACCACTAAGCTCAAGAGCAGCCTCTTCTAATGTACTAATCTGGTCACGTATTTTTCCTGCTTCTTCGAACTCCAGATCTTTTGCAGCTTTTCTCATCTCTTTACGCAACACATCTATATATTTTTGAAGTTTTGCTGGATTAGCCAGCATCTGCTTTGTTTCTTCTGTATCACCTGTTATCTCTTTTACTTTTTGCAATTCCATGAGGGCATGAATTTTTGTACTAATAGTCTTGGGGGTAATACCATGTTTTTGGTTATATTCTGCCTGAAGCTTTCTGCGCCTTTGTGTCTCATCTAGTGCCTTTTCAAGTGATTTTGTCATTTTATCAGCATAAAGTATTACCCTACCCTCACTATTTCTGGCGGCTCTACCAATAGTTTGGATCAGAGAAGTCTCAGAGCGCAGGAAGCCTTCTTTATCAGCGTCAAGCACGGCAACTAGCCCACATTCAGGGATATCCAATCCTTCCCGAAGCAAATTCACGCCAACAATTATATCAATCTCTCCTGTCCGCAGACTCCTGATAATCTCAATACGCTCCAAAGTCTGAATTGCCGAATGCAGGTACGCAACCTGATGACCAAGCTCCTGCAGATAGTTACTTAAATCCTCTTACATTTTTTTAGTCAAAGTGGTAACAAGCACTCGAAAACCTTTAGCAACCGTATTCTTGATTTCATTTACCAGATCTTCTACCTGAGTAGTAGCCGGCCTGACAATACATTCCGGATCCAGCAAACCTGTCGGCCTAATGATCAATTCAACGACCTCTCCCCCGGTTTCATCAAGCTCGAAAGGCCCGGGAGTGGCTGAGACAAAAATAGTCTGCGGTCTATATTCCAGCCATTCCTCAAATTTTAGCGGTCTATTATCCAGTGCCGACGGCAATCTAAAACCATATTCAACGAGAGAACTTTTGCGTGCTTTATCACCATTATACATAGCTCTGATCTGTGGGACCATCACATGCGATTCGTCAACAAATAATAATGCATCATCCGGTAAATATTCGAATAATGTTGGAGGAGGCATACCGGATGCACGACCAGTGAGGAATCTGGAATAATTTTCAATACCCTTGCAGCTGCCTGTTGCCTGCAACATTTCAATATCATATTGTGTTCTTTGGTTTAGCCTATGCGCTTCTAGTGGTTTGCCTGCTTCTTTTAAAAGAGCAAGATGTTGCTGTAATTCTTCTGCAATACCCACAATAGCTTTTTTGATAATAGATTCAGGGGTTACAAAATGGGAATTCGCATATAGCACAGCTTTCTTAAGCTTACGATATTTCTCGCCCGTTAACGGATCAAATTCACTGATATATTCTAATTCATCATCAAAGAATGATAAACGCCAAGCTCTGGTTGCATAATGCGAAGGAAATATGTCTATATTCTCGCCAATTACGCGGAAAGACCCACGCTCAAAAGCAATATCATTACGTGTATATTGTAAATCTATCAGCTGATTTAAAAAATCCTTACGCCTGTAATTCTTGCCGGCTTCCAACTGCAAGGTCATTTGAGAGTATAGCTCCGGTGAACCAAGTCCATATATGCAAGATACCGAAGATACCACTATCACATCGCGCCTTTCCATAAGTGAGCGAGTCGCAGAGTGACGCAGCAAATCAATCTGTTCATTAATGGAGGAATCTTTTTCTATATAAGTATCGGTTCTGGGAATGTATGCCTCAGGCTGATAGTAGTCATAATAGGAAACAAAATATTCTACTGCATTTTCCGGGAAGAGTGCCTTCATCTCAGAGTATAACTGCGCAGCAAGAGTTTTATTATGCGCCATGACAAGAGCCGGACGGCCGGTTTTTTCAATTACATTTGCCATAGTGAATGTCTTGCCGGAACCGGTGATCCCAAGCAACATCTGTTGTTTATTTCCAGCTTCAAGTCCTTCCAGCAATTTAGCTATGGCTTTTGGCTGATCACCGCTTGGTTTATATTCAGATTTTATCTTAAAAACATTCATTGACACTAAAAGTTGTAATGCTAAACTTAAGTTATACTAAGTTCCATAAAAAAATCGATTTTGGGCGTTTAATTTCGAATATTGGTACTGGTATTATAACTTTTAATCGGAAGATAACCAATGAAAAAAATCACAATCTATACTACCCTTATATGTCCATACTGCGTACGCGCTAAAGCACTACTAAAACGCAAAGGTTTGACTTACGAAGAAATAAATGCTGAAGATGAAAAAGTACGCACAGAGATGATAAAAAAATCAGGCGGTATGCGCACTGTTCCACAAATTTTTATCGGTAATAAGCATATTGGCGGCAGTGATGAATTATACGCTCTTGAACAGGAAGGCAGGCTGGACGAACTGCTAAAATAATTTATATTAATATAGGAGAAATATATGTCAAAAGCAGCTGTAACATATATACGCAACTGATGATTAGCATACTCGGATATTCAATGGATAGATAGCCACACTGCATAAATGCAGTTCGCTATGACGTTTTTTAGGGAAATGTTTCTAGAACAGGTTACATTTGAGTATTTACCTGAATGCCAAGACTGAATCGGAAATAGCATCAATTTATACCAATAATTAGAAACCACCCATTAACTCGGGCTAGCACGTCACTCATGAATGTAGCGCAGTAATTTATTGAACACTTTTAACGTTTTAAAATGCTGGAATAGATTGCGGGCTTACTCCTTCTTGTCATTGCGAACCCCTAAGGTAAGGGGTGCGGCAATCCACCTTAATATCTTGACACGCTAAAACCATCTAGTAGAACGGTTATGTTGTAAAGATTCAACAAGCCTTAAATGACAAATGGATTGCCGCAATCGCCAGTACTCCTTTGCAATGACGAGGGTCGGGCAGTTATTTTATGATTGGTATTACTCACATGTTCTAAGCAAAAACGTTAGAATTCTTTTCTTAGGTACAACTTAGACATTTTGCCTTCATTGCAATACCCAAGCATATCATAAAAGCTGTGAGTTCCATCCGCTACTCTACGTATTCCTGAAGTTAAGTCTACTATAGAGGGAGAATGATTTTTAGCAATTTTTTCCAAATAATTTAGTAACTTTTTTGCTATTCCCAGACGACGAAACTGTTTATCAACCACTAATGCCTCAACATGAAATCTTACTTTTGATAAAATAAAAAGATATGATTTTGACCAGGCAATTATTCATATCACTCGGTCTTTTAAACATGCTACTATAATACCGTACCCCTTGTTATTCTGATAAACAGTAAACCGTTTATATAATTCTGCATTAATTTGAGGATAACCCAGTTGACCGAGCAAACAAGATATTCTATCCAGGTCAGGCTTCGTTGCCTAACAAAGAACTAACCATTTCCTATTTTGAATTAGAGGTTTGCATTTCAAGGCAATGGCAATGCTACGCAGCATATACAAATACGTGAGTACAACAGAGACCTGCAAAATGCTAATATATAATTTGAAATAGGAAATGGTATTACTTCATCCCCAACATCACGCCTACTTACTTCTACTCATCAGGATATACTCCCCAGAGAAATTTCCTGGCAATCCATCCTTTATAAGATTTGCATCTTACCTGACACCAGTCTTTTTTACATTTATAGAAACCACATCTGATTTGCGGAACTAATTTTGCTACAATCTGGTCATATTTTCCAGGTGCATCAAGGAGAGGCATTGTGTTTTTAGCAACCACTATAACTGACCTTTTACCGGAAATAACGCTGGAGTGAACCCATCCACCTTCACCATTAATATCACGAATTTTACGCCATTGCTCATATTCGGCAATCACTTCTACCGGTTCACCTTTCCTGATAAACACCCACTCTATCGGACAATCTTGTATCGGGCCGGTTCTGGCATTGACTTCATTAAACTTGATCGTGACAAATCTTGGTACCGGTAATTTTTTTGGTACAGCAAGTGCGTTCGTTACAGTGCAAACTAAAATAACAAAAACAGGAATTATGATTTTATTCATCTTCTTCGATTTCAAGCAAGGTATCATCCTGTTTTACCACAACATAATTGCCGGCTCTGAATTGCCCTTTAATACGATTTATTTCGTATTCACTAATACCAACGGATTTCAACACCGCATTACCAAGCTGCAGGCCTATTTCACAATCTTCAGGAATAATTGTATTTACTCCAATATTATAAAATTCTGTGGAATTTTTTAGGTCTTTCAACCGAATCACCACTTCTAAATGATTGAAGTTGGCATCAATAACCTTACTAATTTTTTTGACAGTGATCTCGTTATTAACTGTAACTACCATAGTCAGTGCTCTATCTACACTAAGAGCTTTCAGCGTTTCTATCTGTGAAGCATCGCCTTTAAATACCGGCAAACCATTGGCAATTTCTTCGCGAACAACGTCATCATTCACATCAAGTGCGATATAGTTGACTCCTTCTGCCTCAAGTACTCTGGCAACCATCTTGCCAACTTTACCAAACCCGGCAATAATTACGTGATTAGCAAGATCACGGGCTCCATATTCAATAATTTGATTAGGTGTTCTACCAAGACCTCGCTCAATTTTTTCAGCAAATTTCTGTCCAATCAGGGCAAGCAATGGCGTTAACGCCATAGAGCATGTCACGACCAATAATAATATATTGGAAATGCCTTCTTCCAACACTCCATACTCTTTTCCAAGACCGAACAAAATGAATGCAAACTCACCACCTTGTGATAACAACAGGCCTGCATGCACCGCCACACCCTTGTTAAAACCAAACAGAATACAAAGCGCACTAATAATTATGGTTTTTAGCACTATCAAAGCTATACAAAAAGTAATAATAGTAGTAATTTCAGCATACATCTCCATGACGTCAATCTTCATGCCCACACTCATAAAGAATAAGCCAAGCAACAAACTTTTAAATGGATAAATGCTTTTTTCCGCTTTACCTCTAAAATCCGTCTCAGCAACAAGTACACCCGAAACAAATGCACCAAGCGCAAGCGATAAACCAAAATGCTCTGTACCCCATGAAGCAGTTAGAACAACCAATAAAGTTACAGCAATTGGCAACTCACTACTTTCATTATGATCTGATGAGATGAAGGAAAATAGCGGACGCAGCAGCACTCTACCTGCTACAAAGATTACCACCAAGGCAAGCACCGCTTTGATAAGCGAATTACCCAATATATATGGAAGAGATTCAACAGCACCAGCACCGCTACCTAGAATCGGTACAATAACAAGCAATGGGACAACCACAAAATCTTGTAAGAGGAGTATGGCAAGAGCTATCCTGCCGACTTGCATTGATTGACTCTTGGTCTCAGCTATAACCTGCATAACAATAGCAGTCGAAGACAGCGCCAATCCACCTGAAATAATAATCGCTGAATTATTATCACCGGTAATTAGCACAATTGCTCCAGCAATAATAACGCCTGTTATCAGAACCTGTAGAGAGCCAAGGCCAAAAACATATCGCCTCATGGCCTTGAGCCTTTCTATCGATAGCTCAAGGCCAATAGCAAATAGAAGGAATACCACGCCCATTTCTCCAAGCAGACTGGTCTGTTCATAAGTAGCAACTTTAAATCCATTATCACCAATTAATGCGCCGGCTACGAGATAACCAAGCACTGGGCTTAAATTAAATTTCTTGAAAATAGCAACAACAAATACAGCTGCTGCAATCAACATAATAATAACGACTAAAACCTGGCTTTCCATAATTTTCTATTCAACTAACTCTGCTTAACAAATCTATTTCTTCTTACTCCAAAACTCTTCAAGCCGTAACTTTTCCCGTGCTTCCGGATGGAACAAATGCACTATCACATTTCCTGCATCAAGCAAAATCCAATCAGAGCCTTGCAAACCTTCAACAGAAGCATTGCATTTTAATTCATGTTTTAGCTCTAAAGCTATATACTCTCCAATTGCCTTGATATTTTTCACCGACCTGCCGCTAGCAAATATCATATAATCTGCAAGCGGTACCTCGCCTTTAAGCTCGATACATGTAATATTCTCTGCCTTTTTAGTATCAAGGCATTTTAGTATAAATTCTTTCAATTGTTTTTTATTATTAATCATTGGCTCTAATTTGTGTGGATGAAATATTATACAATTTTTTTCTATGAATTATTATATTGTTTGTTTGAGTTTTAGCAACAGTTGCTTTGGACTTTAGGCCAAAAGCAGAGCTATTTACTAACCTCGTCTGCACTGGACGATCAAATATTATGATATCACATAATTTCGGTATTTCACGATATCGATACCATTGCCGAAAACTCACTGCACTATCTATTCCCATAAGCCAGGAAAATTCGACCGTTGGAAAACGCTGTATAAGTGCTTTTAGAGAATCATAGATGTAACAGGAACCTAGATCATATTCAGCAGTAGATACTATAATTCGTGGATGCAGAGCAAACTCTAGAGCACTTTCTGCTCTTGCAAATATATTTTTCTTATTTAAAATTTTGAGAGGATTTTGATTAGCCACAAGCCAGATTACGTAATCAAAACGGTAGGCTCTCAACGCCTCTATAGAAATCATCAAATGCCCTGCGTGCGCAGGATCAAACGTTCCACCAAGCACACCAATTCGCAAGTTTAAGTGATGCATAAAATTCAAGGCTTGCAAATTTGCGATATTTTGCATAAATTTCATAACATCAAAAATATCATTAAAGTGTTTATATGGCAATTTCAGAATCAAAGCTTACAGACATTTTACAGCAAAGCTTCCCGAATGCAAAAATAATAATAACGGATCTAGCTGGAGATCAGGATCATTATGCTCTTGATATTACCTGCAAATCTTTTAGAGGTCTGTCACTGATTGAACAACATAAACTGGTTAAACATGCTTTATCCGAAGTGCTTCAGGAAAAGCTACATGCAATAACTATCAAAACAAAAGTGGAATAAAAAGTTTAAAGAGTTATATAGCTTGATTCCACCCTACAAATTAGAACATATTTCATTCCAAGCTAATTTATGTTCATATTTAAGGGCATCATCCTTTTCTACCTGTTCAACATAAAAATGTACGAATGTTTTGCTATCGGTGAGACGCAAAAAATACTTTAGAGTAGTATAAACACCATTGACGATTACTTCACAACCATGCTTTGACCTAATTTTATTAATTTTTTTAGATATTTCTTTTATTGTATCGTAACCTACATCATCATAAGTTGACAAAATGTAATATCTTTCAACAGTGCTATGTTCCTGTATTTTGGTGTACACTACATCAATCATACTCGACTCTAATCTTTTTGCTTTAATTTCCAAACCTTCAAAAGGTTGGTTGAGTTCGTTATTAATTTGTATGTCCCCTATAGAACCTGTTGATGAATCAGCAGCGGTATGTGAATCCAATTCGCAGAGTTTTTTCTCTTTATAGCGGGCTTGATTCCCATCTATAATAGACTTGTAAGCAGCATATATAGCAATGTTGGGCAACCTGGATGCTCCCGCTACATTCTTATAGCCATATTCAAAGTGACTTTTTATTAGTCTTAATGTCTCAACAACTGTTAAGTTTGTGGGCGTTGACAGCTTTATCCTACTATCATCTCTTTTTTTGATAAGTTGCTGAAGCAAATATGCAAGAATATCGGTCGGTGCGTCATAATTTTGTGTTGTATCATACAAAAGCAAAAAAGATTCTTTTAGCCCTTGGCCTGAAATCTTCCCGGGGTATCCACTTACATAAGGTAGATTCTGCTCTAAGCTCCTTGTCAACCAGCCAGATTCAGCCATCGCTGGAAAGTTATTATATCTCATAAATGGCGTTATATATTTTGAGTCAAAAGTCCTGCCTGAGTATCCATTATCCATGTTTGATTGATGATACCTAACATCTTGTTCGGGGTGAAAATATTTATAGACAAACCCAGTAATAACGACAGTCAGAACGCCTTTCTGTTTCTCACTAAATCTTATTACATTATCAACAGCACCTTGAATATTGGTAGGTATTTTAACATTCAGACTCAAGCATTTATCGAATAGTCCTTGCACATTATATGAATCATTAGACATCCAAGTACTCCATGTGTTTTAAAAGAGACTGCGATATACTCTTAACCATCCTTACGCACACTGAATTGCCTATTTGTTTGTACAAATTTCCGTCAGAAACGGACTTTACAAAGTCATCTTTAAAACCCATAATTCTGAAACACTCTGTAACGGTCAGTTTTCTAACTTTTCCATTATTCAACAATATCCAAAACCTACCTGAAGACTCTTGTGAAGGTATTGTCGGATGAATACCATCAATGGAATAAATACGGTTAGGCTGTTTATGCACTCTGGACAGATGCTCTGTACCTTCCCTTACACCCTTTTCTCTTATTTTTTTGTTTCTATAGCCACAAAAAATAAGTCCAGACGGTTGTCGTTTTGGATTGTCTATCAGTGTATATGGTTCATCCAAATAACTAAAATTCCCTTTTTTATCAATAACATCTTTAAGTAAAACCGGTTTGTGTTTACTAACATCGAATATGTATTTTTTAGCACCAAGCACACCAATAAAAATCCACCTTTCCCTGTTTTGTGCAACTCCAAAATGTTTAGAGTTTAATAACTCATAAGAGACTTTATATCCTAGTTCTTCAAGTGACTTAACTATGTGATCGAATGCTTTTCCACCGTTAATGTGTTTAATGTGCTTAACGTTTTCTAACATAACCATTTTAGGTTTTTTTATGCTGATTATTCTAAAAAGAGCATCAATCACATCACTTCTTTCGTCGTTTAGTGCCTTCTGTTTTCCTGAAATACTAAAAGGCTGACAAGGGAAGCCTGCACACAATAAGTCATGTACGGGTAATGTGTTTATATCTATGTTATGTATGTCTTTATAGAAATGTTCAAGCGAGACTGTATGATTGGCTAGATAGGTCTCTCTGGCTTTGTTATCTATTTCACAAGCTGCAACGCATTGACCCCCTAACTCTTTTAATGCTTGATGAAAGCCACCTATACCAGAAAACATATCAACAAAAGTAAATTGAGGATTGCTCAGTATATTTCTGGTTGGAGTAAAGCTCAATATGTTATCAACAACATTGTCTAGTAACTCTAATTTCATACTATGATACCAATTCAGAGTATTTTATTGTTTTGCCGAACACTAAATCGACTAATGAGTTAATGCAATTCATTGTATATGAATTTACATTTCCCTGATTTAATCTAAAAGTAAATTCACTTATATATCGATCAACATGTTTTTGTTAAAATGATGAAAAGTGCCATAGTAACCACGTCTTAATAAAGCTCAGTTCTTACTGTGAATTCTGTTTTGTAACATTTACATATACAATAACCTAAACTCTTCCTTGATCTAGCTGTTATTTTTTCTGAATTATTACAACTTGGACACATTGGCTTTCCATATCACCTTCTTTCTTCTATATATAATCTTGCTGATTTATTATTAGGAAATTTTTGCAATAATTCAAAAGTTAAAATTGTATCCTTACACATATAGCTTAACCATAACTATCTCTATAGAAGTTATTATATAATTAACTATGTGGAATCAAGTATATAACTCCCAAAGTTTAAATACAAGAGAAGAATTTAAAAGATATTTTGTACACTTTTTAGCACGTACTGCTTAAACCCGCCCCTTACCATTTTTATATTTCAAATTCACCAACTTTACATGACAGTTCACGGTACATTGTTGATTCCGAAGTGGTTCCTTGGCAGTAGACCCTGAACTCTTTTCAAGCCCTAATGTTTGCAGAAATTTCTTCGATTCTGCATGCAGATATTGCACCCGAACCTTGGCAGTGCCTTTTTTCTTCATACCAAGTATGGTTGCAGCTCTCTCGGATAAATCAATCTCCCTATTCCTCGCATAAGGGCCACGGTCATTAACAAGAACAATAATAGACCTGTTATTTTCCAGATTTTTTACCTTAACTAGAGATGGCAACTGTAATGTACGATGTGCTGCTGTTAGCAAATTCTTATTATAAACATCACCATTGGCGGTTTTCTTACCATGAAAACCATAGCGCTCACCATACCATGATGCAATTCCTGTCTTACTATATCTGGTAACTTCTCTAGGTCTGTAAGTTTTGTTTTTAATTCTGTATTTCTGACCAATTTTATAATGCCCTTTATAATGCGTATTACTTGGATCGTCTTTAGAAAGTGTTCTATATGTATTATTTTTTTTCGCTCCAGATCCCTGGCACGCTGAAAGCATCACGCATGAAATAATCACGAGCAATATATGTCTCAGATATCGAATTTTACCAATCACTTCCTATACCCTGGTCAAGACTCAAATCATCTACATCTTTATCAATTAGGAATTCACTGCCGGCATCCTCTTCTTCTCCAGATTGCGGTTTTGTTTTATTAGCCCTATGCTGAACTCTAACATGGCTTACAACTTTCTGCACACCATGGATATTTGAAGCAATACTAGCAACTTTTTTCAGCTCTTCTTCCGATCTTGCAATACCGAACAGATAAACAGTATCATTGAGAGTAATCACCGTATAATTGACAAATTTTATATCCCGGTTTATGAAAGTTTTGGACTTGATCTGACTTGTAATCATGGCATCTCTTGTATACTGAACCAGGTTAAACTTACCGCTGTTTTTATCCACTTTCAGCTCGTTGATTACCTCATTAACCCCTTTCTGATTCCAGGCAATCTGCACTGCAGTAATCGCATCCTCATCCTTCTCGATCACACCGGTGAACAACACACGCCCCTGCACAACTTCTGTTTTGATTTTTGCATAAAGCTCACGGAAATTCCTCTTGATAAACTCGCCTTTAATTGCTGTTGAAATACGCACATCCGTTAGCGTGTCGCTGGCAGGTCTATCTTTGGCAAATTGCAGAGCAGAGCCTGCAGCACCTGTAAAAACAGCCGCCAGGCATCCAGATAGCATTACTGAAGTAAATAGTATGAGTATCACTTTAATGTATAAATTTTGTATCATAGAATATAGTCAACTAATTTTTATTTTTATTACGAGCTGCGCCCATCCGGAGCATTATAACTTAAAAACCATTATACAAAATAATCATCTGCAAGCAATTGATATATGGCTCAACTAAGCTAAAATACTCGATACATTTGACAAATTAGCTAACAAAGATATATTATCTGCATCCTGATCTATAGATTTTACAAAAATTCAAACATGGAAACCAGCTCTTTAAAAAAACCTATATTGCTTTGGTCACTGGCAAATTTATTTTTTGCCTTTCAGTTTATTCTGAGGCTATCAGCCGGCATTTTAAGAGAAGATATTATTCAGAAATTTGCAGTTGATGCAGCCGATTTTGGAACTCTTGCAGGTTATTATTATCTCGGATATGCAATTGCCCAAATACCACTTGGAATCATGCTGGATCGTTTGAGTTTCAGATTTGTAACATCCTTTGCAATAGCAACTGCATCCATCGGCACTTTAGCCTTTGTCACCACAACTGACTGGAATTTGTTGCTATTTGGACGTTTTTTGATTGGAGCCGGGAGTGGAGTTGCTTTCCTGTCTGTTGCAAAAATTACAAAAACCTATTTCGATGAAAAATATCATTCCATACTCCTGGGGCTTTCCTTTTCCTTTGGACTAACTGGCGGTGTTTTTGGCTCCACACCAATGAAATTACTTTTCGATCAATTTGGCTATGACAATATTTTCAAAATCTTGGCAGTAACCGGCTTTGTTATTGCCGGCATGATGCTCGTACTTGGAAAAATTGAAGACGGTGATAAAAAATACGATACCGCATGCGATACCATAAAAGCTGTATTTAAACTGATATTAAATCCAACCATAATTTTAATCGGCATCTCTGGAGGCCTGATGGTTGGTGCCCTGGAAGGATTCGCTGACGTTTGGGCAATCCCGTTTTTCAACCAAAATTTTAGAATGACAGCTACTGAAAGTACTACTATTACATCGTTCGTGTATATCGGCATGTGCTTTGGTGGACCAATTTTAACTCTAGCTGCAAATGCCCTACGTTCCACCAATTTTATGATATTTTTAACCGGCATACTTACTATAGCCGTCTTTATCATACTATTTTACCTGCCACCTCTATCATTTTTTATGAGTGCTGCGCTCATGTTTATATTAGGAATTCTCTGCTGCTACCAGGTGTTAGTATTTATTGTAGTCAGCAATCAGGTTCCATCTTCAGCTGCCCTGGCGATTGCAGTTACTAACTGTATCAATATGTCATTCGGGCATTTTTTCCATACTACAATCGGTAGTGCCTTTGAGAGTAGCTGGAATGGAGCCATCACCGAAACCGGCAGTGCAATTTACACCATTGATAATTTCATATACGCTTTGGCGATAATTCCTATTTGCTGCTTTATCGGCCAGTCTGGTTTTGCTTTCCTGGCAATTAAAGGAAGGAAAAAGTAATTTACTATACTATTTTTAGTCTTAATGACTAATGTTAGCATCGGAACTTATAAGATCAGCTCCATACTGATACCGATAATGCATAAGTCTCTACAATGAAAATTAGCAATCATTCCTCCCATCACCTGCCAAACATAGCGCAGCAACTCATTATCGCTTTAGTATTTTTGCTATGACAAACGGACTGTCGCAAGTAAACGAGGGAGGAGCGGGAATGATACTCAAAAAAAAACTTCACTCAAATAAGCACAGCGCAGTAATCACTATGTTCTCTCAAAGTATAGGTGAGGCAATTATAAGGCTCATTACCTTATCCTAAATTTGCTTATAGTCTAAACATTTACTCTATACTCAAAGACTCTTCTAGCATATTTTGATTAGTTCTGATTCTAATCGAAGTGGACATACCCGGGACTATTTTATTTTTTATATTTTCAGGTGTTGTAAAATCAATAATAACTGGCACACGTTGCACAATTTTGGTAAAATTACCGGTCGCATTGGCCGGCGGAAGCAGGCTAAATTTAGCTCCAGTTGCCGGCGAAATATTTCGAATAGTACCAATAATTTCACTGCCAGATTCCGAATCAATAATAATTTGAGCTTTCATTCCAGCTGTAAATTTGGAAATTTGAGTTTCCTTGAAATTGGCCTTCACATAAAGCTTATCCAATGGTACAACAGAAAATAAAACTACTCCAGTTCGTATATAATTACCTTCTCTAAGCGAACTATTCCCCAGCATACCATCAACTGGAGCACAAATACTGGTATTAACGAGCTGTCGTTTGATAAGATTTCGCTCTTGCAACGCATTGCTTTGTTTGGCAATTGCAGCAAGGCGCTTAATCTCAAGCAGCGCAAGATTTTCTCGACTTGACTGCATATTCAGTTCAGCTTGCAAAAGTTCGCTTTTTGCTTTTGTAAAAGAAATTTTAGTGCTATCCAGATTTTTTTTGCTGGCAAAATTATCTTTGCTAAGCTCCTGGGTTCTTTTATAGTCAGTTTCAGAAAATTTAAAATTTTCTTCGGCAAACTCGTATGCTTCTGTGGCTTTACTTTGCTCAATGACAGAAAGCTTAATATTTTGTTCAATCATTTCAACATCACGTTTTGCTCCCTCTAGCATCGCTTCTGCTTTTGCCAGGTTAGCTACATAATCATCATCCTGGATTTTTGCAATTACTTGCCCTGCTTTAACAAAATTATTCTCCTTTACCAGCACTTTCTCTATAACCCCGCTAACCTCAGCACTAACACTAGATATATCGGCCTCTATGTAAGCATTGTCCGTAGATTGTGTATTAGCCCACACATATATTCTATAGACAAAAAAAAGTAGAATTACTGCCAGGATTACCATTACCGGCTTGGCATAACGATGAGATTGTAATTTATTTATAATAGTCATGATTTATACACTATAAACATACAAACAGGTATGGATAACAAATAAATTGTAGCAACACTGGGCAAAGCATACCAAGGGTAAATAACCATTATTATTATTATAACCGCAAAAATTATCATAGATAGTGATAAATATTCCGGTTTAATATTAAATTTTTTGAGAGAAATCGTCGGTAATCTACTGGCGAGCAATAGAGCTATAATTACAATATACAGATTAATGCCTAAAGTATAATTGCGGATGCTGAAATTATCAATTAACAGCGTAAGCTCAAAATCTAATATCATCGGTATTAGAGCAAGTATTCCACCACTTGGGGCAGGGATTCCAGTAAAAAAACGATTATCTATCTTGTTTTCTTTTGGTTCAACTATATCTGTGTTAAAGCGAGCCAGACGAATTGCCATACAAACCACAAACAGCATTATCGATGCCCATGAAATAACCTTATATTCATATTGCTGGAATGACCACAAATATATGAGTATTGCAGGACACAGGCCAAAATTAACGAAATCACAGAGAGAGTCCAGCTCAGCACCAAAGTGACTGGTGGCATTAAACATGCGTGCCACACGACCATCAACACCATCGACTATAGTTGCAATTAATATGCAGTACACTGATGTTTCCCACGCACTATCAAGTGCAAAACGTACTGAACTAACGCCAATTATTAATCCAATTAATGTCACCAGATTCGGCAGTAATTTAGTAAATGGTATCGGTTTAATAATCCGTTTGTGGTTAAATTTCATTAAATTGTCAGCACCTCACTTGCTAAGAACATTACCGTTTTTCGAATTTAGGTTGTTCAGTTTTTTTCATTTTTAAATCTGCAATTAACGTCTCTCCGCCAATACAGGTCTGACCTTCTGTAACTAGAATCGCAGTTTTTAATGGTAAATAAATATCAACCCTACTGCCAAATCTAATCAGACCGTATCTTTGACCTGAATCAACTTCCTGCTCCTCTTCCAGATCACAAACGATTCTTCTGGCGATAAGTCCTGCAATCTGAATGAAAGCGATTTTTATACCACCTTTAGTTTCCATAAGAACAGATTGACGTTCATTATGGATACTTGCTTTGTCCAAAGAAGCATTGAAGAATTTCCCAGGATGATACTGGAGAGATAATATTTTACCGCTAGCTGGTATTCTATTGACATGAACATTAAAAATATTGAGAAACACACTGACCCGTATCATCTCACTATCACCTAAATCAAGTTCTGCTGGCGGCGCAACTTCCATTATCTTCTGAACTACACCATCAGCAGCACTAATCACTAAATCATCACCCACCGGAGTCATTCTATCGGGGTTTCTGAAAAAATATGCGCACCATACGGTGCAAATACCTCCTAACCATCCAAAAGTTGCACTAAATGAACCAAGTACAAATGTTGCCGCTGCAAAAATAATTATAAATATATAACCTTCCCGGTGAATTGCTTTTGCAATATCTTTATAAGGTTTCATAGGGTTCCTCCAAATTTCAATGTTTTTAGTTTCTGTATGCGATTCATATTAAATGTTCTTGCAGGCAACGGTCAAGAACAAATCGTTTTGATTTGTAGTAAAAATTACTAATCATGGATTCAACCACAAGAGTGGAACTCTAATGATGTTTGCGCTTGACCTTTGTTGCCACGCTAGTTATAATGCCCGCTATTAGAGTATGAACAACCACTAAAGAGGATAGTATGAAAATTGTTAAGTCCTTAAAGTCCTTAAAGGCAAGAGATAAAAATTGCCGACTGGTTAGAAGAAAAGGCAGGGTGCTTGTCATTAACAAAGTCAACAGGCGATTCAAAGCAAAACAGGCTTAAGGAATTTCAGATACGAAAAGGACTCTCATTCGAGACTCCTTTTTTTTTATTTCTTTAAAATTGATCAACAAAATACTCAGATTAAATTTTAATATCTTATATATTGTACATTTTACTTACTAACTCCCCTGATATATGTTTGACTAAAATCTGGTAAAATATATATTGCAACTACTATGGACGCTAGGCTTTTATCCTGGACAATATTTGGCACCATAATAATCACATTACTGATATTAGACCTTGGAGTGTTTAATAAAAAAGATCATGTGATGAGCCTGAAGCAGAGCTTGGTCTTTAGTCTATTTTATATTGGCATTGCATGCGCCTTCGGACTATATGTTTATTTCGAATTAGGCGCCAGTAGCTCCAGAGAGTATTTTACCGGCTACCTTTTGGAAAAAGCCATGTCACTTGATAATATCTTTGTCATTTCCATTATTTTCAGTTTTTTCAATATTCCGCTTAAATACCAGCATAGGGTACTATTTTGGGGAATATTGGGAGTAATTGTGCTAAGAGCCATAATGATTACAGCCGGAGCTTCCCTGCTTGCCAATTTCGAATGGGTATTATTTATCTTTGCAGCTATTTTAATTGTAACCGGTATAAAGACTTTCTATATGGTCGAACATAGTGCTATAGAAATAAAGGATATGTATATATACAAACTGCTCAAAAAAAAGCTTAATATATATCCCAAACTAGTTGGCAACAAGTTCATTATTATAAAAAACCGTAAATTATTCGTAACACCATTATTTATGGCTCTTATAACAGTAGAGACTATGGATGTGGTCTTTGCCATCGACAGCATCCCGGCAATTTTTGCAGTCACGCAAGATATATATATCGTTTACACTTCAAATATATTTGCAATTTTAGGTCTACGTGCGCTCTTCTTTCTTCTAGCTGATATTGTTGAGCGCTTTAAATATATAAAATACTCTCTTGCTCTGATTCTGATTCTGATTGGAATAAAAATATTTGTTGCGCACTTTATTGATATTCCCAACTATATTCCGCTAACAGTAACAATTGCGCTGCTAGTGCTTGGAATACTGGTATCTTTAGCTATACCAAATGCCAAAAAAAATTAGCCATATACTTATATCTGGCTGTTAGCCTGGTTAAGCTGAGGAAATAAAACCGTTTAGAATCAATATTCCTTCAACCCACTACCTGGAAGGACAATCTCAAAATCATAGATGTTTATATCATGCTCAGCAGCTACATCTGCAATTGAACCCAGTTCAGGATTTGCCTCTGGATTATTTACTTTTTTCCCACGTAAAACAAGACTGGTCTGCAAAGAACCAAGTCTATGATGCTCTACCCTGACGTTAACGTGTGAAGGATTTTCATGCATGGCCGGAGGATAAACCGTTACAAAATGAAACTCACCTTTATTATTTGTAGTTGCCGTACCGTTACCGGTAAAAGTTATGTTAGGGTCTACATTGATTAATTCCTTATCAATTATAGCTTTTAATGGCTGATATGGATATTTACCATTACAGTTTGCCTGCCAGGCATAAACTATGGCATCTGAGACTGGAACACAATTTTGATCAAGTACTCTTCCGTGTACAATTATCTTTTCTCCGCAATAGATAGGCTTTTCACCGGCTTTTCTAAGCAGGTTATTTGTCGTCTCAAAAACAGCAGGCTCATAGTCATTCATTGTAATTTTAGTAACATTACAATAATTCAGTTTATTTAGGTGAATATCGTCACCATGCGCCATCGCAATTGATATAAACACTAGAACAAAAGCGAATAAGGACAATTTTAACTGATTCATAACTATTAACACATCCGTTAATTTAACATAAACCAATACTATCAAATCAGTAGCCGCATGGATAGCTTACATCACTTATCTACTAATAGTTTCTGCCAGTTGGTTGGTAAAAACCCACATTATCAACACTCATTCTGACTGGGCGCAGCATTATCACCCCTTTCTTATCACTACCACAAACAGTGTGACCAAGGAATTTATTATTCTTTTCCTGAAAATCCTGGCGCCAGTGAGCGCCTCTGCTTTCTTCTCGCCATATCGCCGACTTTATGGTAATCAAGGCTGAAGAGAGCATATTGCCAAATTCTAAATAATGCTGCAACTCAACATTCCATAGTAGTGATTTGTCAGTAACGGAAGCCTGTTTATATTGTTTTTGCAACAAATTAATTTTTTTCAATGCAGTTTTTAGACCTTCACCCGAGCGGAACACTCCTACATATTGGCTCATGGTATTTTTTAATTCATCAGTCATGGCATCAATATCCACCTTTTCCCCTTCAAATATTCTTACAAAATTAGCAAAAATTTTATGCTTAGGACTCAATTTAAACTCATTACTATCTAATGCTTCTAAGGAATTTATCGCTTTCTTTGCAAAAACAAGCAAATCCAGCAAAGAATTACAGCCAAGCCTACCTGCTCCATGTACAGACACACAAGCTGCTTCTCCAATTGCATAAAGACCAGTTATAGGTACTGAACATCCATTATATTTTATCACCTGGCAATTACTGTTTACCGGTATACCGCCCATAGTATAATGAGCAGCCGGAGCAACCGGAATAAGAGTTTTACTCGGATCAACTCCGGCAAAATTCCAACAATTTTCAAATACCATAGGAAGATTCTCTTTTATTTCTTTGCCGCTCAGATGTGTCAGGTCAAGAAAAACATGATCCTTGGCAACTCCGGCTCCACGCCCCTGATTGATTTCATCAGCAATAGCACGCGCTACTACATCACGAGCCGCAAGCTCTAAAAACTTAGGAGCGTATTTTTCCATAAAACGCTCACCACTGGCGTTAAGCAGTTTTCCTCCGATTGATCGCGCAGCTTCTGTAATCAGCACTCCAACCTTATTTAAAGCAGTAGGATGAAACTGTACAAACTCCATATCCTGCAAACCGATACCGGCGCGTATTACCAACCCATTGCCATCACCTGTACATACAGCAGATGACGTAGCTGTTGCATAAATCTGACTATATCCTCCGCTTGCAATGATGACATTCCCTGCCTTAATTATATTCAAAATACCATTCTCGCTATCCAGGCACAACACTCCATAGCAGCGATTATCTTCCATAATTAAATCAAGAGCAAAATTGTAATTGTAGAACGATACTCCCTTATTGGTCGCCTCTTCAAAAAGCTTATGCATAATTGAGTGACCTGTTTTGTCTTTTGAATAGCACGCCCGATGAGCAAGCTTTCCTTTACCGAAATCAGTACTTTGACCACCATAAATTTTCTGATCAATCTTCCCATCTGCATTTTTATCAAACTCAACACCCAGCTGGTCAAGCATATTAATCATATTTACCGCTTCTTTGCACATCTCTTCAACTGAATCCTGATCAGCTAACCAGTCAGAGGCTTTGATTGTATCATACGCATGCCACCGCCAATCATCAGATTCAACATTGCCCAGGCTAGCATTAATACCACCTTGAGCAGCAACAGTATGACTTTTAAGAGGATGCACTTTACTGACAACTGCGACATCCAAATTTTTATCAGCGGCAAATATTGCAGCTGACAGGCCGGAACCTCCAGAGCCTATAATTAACACATCATGGTAGTGATTCCTGGTTTTAACACTGTTCATTCTTGAATATTCGTATTTCAGTTGCTATCATCTAGCTTAAGGTTTGTCTTACTATATATAAAACATTAGCAATTATTATGCAAAAACTCCTTACCCTAATAATCACCGGCGCAATTATTTACATGATTTTCCAGCAAAACGTCAGCTCTATAAAAGCTCCCGAGCATTTGCGGCCTAAAGATGAAGGAGGACAGGAACAAGCCAATAACACGCAAGAGACAGAACTAACCGGCAGCTTTTTTGAAAAAACTCTATCAAGCGTACTAATAAATGTACTTAAAACTGATGAAGGAAGAATGTTTATGGAAAGCATGTTGCAACCTATGAACAAGTCAGTAGCCGGCTCTGGTAGTGGCTTTCGGATGAATAATGATTCTTTCATCAACTCAATTTTTAAAATCAGTACCTTTGGCGAAGGCGAAAAGGGGCCGGCATCCTGCGGTCATATAGTGACCGTGCAATATAAAATACTCAGCACCAGTAATGTAGTTCTCGAGGAAAAAACAGCAACTTTTCCCCTTGGTTCTGGTAAAATTGCGCCAGGTTTGGATGCTGTAATTGTCGGCATGAAAACCGGGCAAACCCGCCACGCAACAATCACTAACAAATATATTCCTGAAACTGCAAAGGATAAAATTAGTATATTCAAAATCAATGTTCTTTTGAAGGAAATAGTTCCAGATAATTTTATTGGTGATGACGTTAAAATATTTGATGATCAACTAGCGTACAGGATACCGCTTGTTTGTGCTAATAAAGCAATATATGATGCCAAAATAACCCGGCTGGGTAACGGCGAAGTAGTATATAATTCTGTGGATACGGGTAAAAAAATTAATATGGTAATTGGTAATTTAAATTACCCGGTGATTTTCTCACATTCCTTACATAACAAAATACCGGTAGGCACAAGAACCGTGATCGCTAAAGGTAAATTGTTTAAATCATATACTTCAGACCACAGCGTCATTTTTCCAAACAAAGAGCTTCCGGAAAATGAATATTTCATGGTAGAATTTTTTAATTTTGATAACAGTATTCTAACTGAAAGCGCAACTTTTACGCATGGTAAAATGTAGTTATCGGTAATAATTCAGGTTTTTAATATATTTACAAACCTTATTATATAGGTAAAGATGCCACCTAAAAGTATTATTTTTAAAATGGATCATTAAACATGAGAATATTAGGCATCGACCCGGCATTATCCTGTCTTGGCTGGGGGGTAATTCAGCTCGATTCTCCCAAAATTAACTATGTAGATAGCGGAATCGTTAAAACCAGGGCTGATACCGAGCTACATCTCAGATTATCAAATATTGCAGGCTCTATAGAGCAGGTAATAGATTTATACAAACCACAAGCCATCGCCATGGAAGAAACATTTATCAACATAAATGCAGGCTCTTCCCTAAAGCTCGGATATGTACGCGGCGCATTAATGGCAGTAATCGGCAAAAGCCAGCTTCCTTTTTATGAATATGCACCAAATAACATCAAAAAAACTATCGTGGGTACCGGTCATGCACAAAAAGAACAAGTAAAACACATGGTCAAAATGATTATATCAGGTAGTACTGATAGAATATGCTTTGATGAAGCAGATGCCTTAGCTGTGGCTTATACCTGTCTGGTAAACCAAAAATCATTATAGTTTTTACGCATCATCCAAACTGCCGGTATTCATACACTAATACCTCTAACAAGAAGCAATATTTATACCAATATTCGAATTTAAACGCCCAAAAGAGATTTTTCACGGAATTTGTACTCTCACCCATTTATACCAATCATTAGAAATAACCATCCATTAACTCCAGCTAGTACTTCACCCATGACCATGAGTGTAGCGCAGTAATTTATTGAACACTTTTAACCGTTTGATGGAATGGATTGCGAGCCTCCTCCTTCATGTCATTGCGAAGGAGCTACTAGCGACTGCGGCAATCCATTTGTCATTTAAGGATTTAAGAAGATTATTTTGAATCTTTACAATATAACAATCCTACTAGATGGTTTTGGCGTGCTAAGATATTAAGGTGGGTTGCCGCACCCCTAAGGGGTTCGCAATGACGAGGAGCGAGGTAGTTATTTCTAACGATTGGTATTATATAGGCTCCAAACACTCACCGCTGGAAATCACTTCTGCTCATTTTAATTTGGAATTTGATATTACTCTACCGCTCTGGTGAGACGATCATTAATGGCTAAACCCACGGATTTATTAGGAATTGCCGCTACTGCAATAGTTTTGATCCCATTATTTAACGCAAATTCATCAAGCTGATGCAAATAATCGAATAAATTTGCCGCTGATTCAGATAAATCTCCACTACTGCTCAAATTCAGAGAACCGGGGGCATCTAGCGCACTATCTGCAAAATTTAACCCGACTTCGCCCTCTTCTAAAGTGCCTGCATTTATCCTAAGCTTTGTACGCGGAGCATAATGGTGATGCAGCATACCTGGCGCTTTGATTTTTGAAAGCTTTGACGCAATTGCTACTTTCTTGCCAAGAACAGATTCAATCGCTTCAGGCGTGATGAACCCATATCTTAGAATAGTTGGAATGGTGGTAGTTACATCAACAATAGTTGATTCCAAGCCATAGCTACTGCCCTTGCCAGAGTTTAGAACAAAAACTTCATCGCCAAAATTATTCTTAACATGCTTGTATGTTGTGGAGCTTAGTCGTCCTGATTTATTAGCACTTGGTGCTGCTATTGGATGGCCGCTAGTCTCAATTAATTTTAATGCGACCTTGTCAGATGGAATACGAATCGCTACTGTCGCAAGCCCTGCAGTAACGCTATCTGCAATCTGTGATTTTTCTTTTTTCGGCAAAACCAGACTCAACGGTCCCGGCCAAAACTCAGCTAGCCTTAGTGCATCATCATTAAAATCAGCTATCTGCTTAGCCTGGCCAAGAGAAGCAATATGCACAATGAGCGGATTATTGCTTGGCCTGCCTTTAGTGCGAAAAATATTAAGGCACGCCTGCTGATTAAACGCATCAGC
>CAJQOD010000013.1 GCA_905479865.1 uncultured Rickettsiaceae bacterium
ATTCTTCTACTAATTTAGTATTTACATCTACTGCTTTGTTATCTATTTTTTTTGCCATTTTTATCTCTTGTTTAAGTTGTTTTTTACAGTATTTTATACTGCTTGATTTTTCCAACTTACACAAAGTTTATGATAGACTCGCGAAAAAAGATCGCAGTAAATTTAGTACCCTGAAAGCCCTGACTGTTTATATCTTTGTTGGTCTATCAACATACAGCTTCTTTTGCCTGCCCTGGCTGCTGCTTGTTCTAATGCTGAACAACAGTTATCCTATCTACTATATGTGGCTGGTTAATAGCATATTTTCTTTTTCCTATATGTATGCGATTGCCTACTTTGTTCTGATCAAAGACAAACCGACTCTCCGGCATCTCTCTCCCATGGAATGGATAACCCTATTATGCTGGCCGCTATATTTCATTTTGCATACGATCGCAAGCTATAGAGCGATATGGGAAACCCTTGTGTCACCATTTAAATGGAACAAAACTCCGCACGGCAAAAGCATCAATGACCTGGATTAATGTATGTTGTTATACTTCTTCAGAATCAACTATTAAATGTTAAGGCCATTTTACTTCCGGCGGCATTGACATCAATATTGCCTCAACATTACCGCCCGTCGATAGGCCAAACATGGTGCCACGATCATAAAGCAGATTAAACTCAACATAGCGACCACGCTTAACTAGCTGATACTCCCTCTGCTCACTCGTCCAGGTAAGATGCATTTTCTTTCGAACTATCTCTGGATAAACGCTCAGGATCGCACGTCCTACATCCTTGGTAAAAGCAAAATCACGATTAAAATCATTTGATAGATAATCATAGAAAATACCTCCTACTCCGCGCGGCTCTTTGCGGTGCTTTAAGTAAAAATACTCATCACATTCTTTTTTAAATTTCGGGTAATATTCAGTATCATGTTTATCGCAGGCATTCCTGAAGGCTGCATGAAATGCTTCAGTTTCTGCATCATCGGGGTACATGGGTGTTAAGTCTCCTCCCCCACCGAACCAGCTCCTGGATGTTTCGATATATCTAGTATTAAAATGCATTGCCGGAACAAGAGGCGAACACATATGTGCAACCATGGATATGCCCGTTGCAAAGAATTTCGGATCATCTTCTGCGCCCGGTATTTTTTTTCTAAATTCTTCAGAAAACTCACCGTGAACCGTTGATATATTTACTCCTACTTTTTCAAAAACATTACCTCGCATAGAAGACATCACGCCACCGCCACCACCGTTTCTGTCCCAGGTTTTTTCTTCAAATTTACCTGGTGTAATGTCCCTGTCTTTGGCAAATTCCTGTTCTATATCCTCAAAGGCCACACGTAGATTATCACGAAGAATTTTAAACCATTTGGATGATAATTCTTTTTGATTTTTCATGAATTTTTACCACGCATTCTCTATTACCATCGGCCAACAATACGGCTTTACCACCACCAAATCAAAGCGTATATCATAATTTTCGTATTCAGGATTTTTACTTAAGAACAGCTCTGCAGCCCTTTTTATCCGCTCTTGCTGAACTTGCGAGACTATACCTTCATAAATCCCGTGCTTTCGTGCTTTTACTTCTATAAAAACCAGCTGCTTCCCTCGAGATACTACCAGATCAATCTCGCCGACATAAGTTTTCATTCGGTGATGCAATATGCTGTAAAGGCGAATTTTGTATAATAACAGCACTAAATATTCGGCAAATATACCTAGTTTGAAACTCTTCATATCTTCTTCAGATTAGCATCTAATAATTCTCTGATAGTGTAACGCATAAAATAAATCACTAGCAGGAACATGCTCGAGGTTAGCATAATATAAAAGGCCGGTGCATAATAAAGCCCTGTTAGTTCCAATAGCCAACGTGAAATCGCTGCTGAAGTGCCGCCAAACATGGCAATACCAAGATTATAACTAAATGCAACACCTGAGAATCTTTGATCAGGAGTAAATAGCGAAATAATAAATATATAGGCAGTTCCAGCAATTGCCCCACCAAGCATCGCCAGCATGGTAAGAGCTACCAATTGCCTCAGACTATCTTCGCATGAGAGCAAAATAAAACAGGGGAGAGCCAGAACAACTATGGCTATAGCAGAACAAGTTATCATCCTAAATCTGCCTATATGGTCAGAAATATAACCGGATAACGGCATGGTAATCATCATTATGACCGAAGAATAGGCAAGATAAGCCCGAGCAGTTGTCTCGTCAAAATGCAGTACATTACAATGAAAAATATTGATATAAGTCTTTACCAGATAAACTACGCTACTTGCGCAAGCTCCAAGACAAAAAGTTATAAACATCGATTTTTTTGCTGTCTTGATAACATGAAAAAATGGTGATTTTAGAGTTTTCTTCTTCTCAGCTAGCATGACAAAAATCGGGGTTTCAGACACTCTGAGCCTAAAATAGAAACCCATGATGCCCATCACCCCTCCAAGAATAAAAGCAAATCTCCAGGCAAACTCCAGCGCAGGAAAGAATATGGAAAACATGATGCCTACCAATGTCGCAAGCAATGTCCCGGCTATATTTGATGCATGCACTAAACCGGCGGTAAACCCGGGCCGTAAATTCTGGTAATGCTCCAGAATAAATATCGCAGCCCCCGCCCCTTCTCCGCTAATGCACAGACCTTGAATCAAACGCATTAACACAAGGATTGCCGGAGCATAATATCCTATCTCTGAATATGAGGGAATGAGTCCCATCGTAAAGGTGGGAATTGTCATCCCGAGCATGGAGATAATCAGGGAAACCCGCCTGCCATGCTTATCAGCAATATAGCCAAAAATTATCCCGCCAATCGGGCGCGTTAGAAAGCCAACAGCAAATACTCCCAGGCTTGCGATAAGTTGAACAAAGTCAGAATTCACAGGGAAAAAAGCTTTACCTATCGCCACAATAAATACGGCATAAACCGTAAAATCGTAATATTCCAGCACATTGCCCGAAATCGCAGACAGAAAAATAGATCTACGCTTATTCATCTAGTATGATCCCATAACCTTAATAATGCTAAGGATTATAGTGTACAAAAAGAATTTGTGAAATAAAATTTTAGATAAGTTTGGTCAAAGCATCATAAAATACCAACATCTCAAGAGATAATGAAAAACATATTAAACATGATAAAAAAAAGACTTGCCCAAATTAATGAGCAAGCCTAATTTTATGATTCTACTTATCAAATAATTTCAGACGTTGGTATTAGAAGTTCACGCGAACCTTCACAGACCCCTGCACTCCAACATATTTATTTGCAAAGTTTGCATCTGCAGATACGCCATAATCCATCGCACCGTAAGCAGCATTAAGGCTTGCACCAACATTATAGAAAGTTTTCTGCAGCTTTGCTTTTTCACTTGGAAGATTCAGACCCGGTATCTTGGCATTAACTTTTGCTCCCTTGCCAATTACATCGTGACGCACAAATGCATGTGCCTCTGGAGTAATTTCTACACCATTTGTCATAAACGGCATTGCTGTAAGTCTTATACCACCAACTACATCAAGCTTCTGAGACGCTCTCTTGGTCACTTCCATCAACTGTGGACCAGCATTACTACCAGACTCAGTATATCCACCATCGTTAATTCTGTTATAATTCAACCCAAACATTGGCGTTACAACAAATTTACTATTTACTACATGGTTATATCCACCAAGAACTTCAGCTGCAAACATCATGGAATTATACTTACCTTCAGCGATTGCAAGCTGAGTATTGGAAATTCTTCTATTTTCTTTATTATTAACACTACTTGAACCCATACTAAAGACACTCTGGCCAAACCAGTTATTGGTAAATTGATGTGTTGCGTATGCAGACACCAGAAATGAAGTGACTTTCGTCTTATCACCCGATTTGAAGTCTTTATGCTTAATATCGGTATTCATTGCAGAGAACGCCAAACCAATTACCATATTGTCATTCGCTTTCGTATCAACACCAAATGTTCCACCATAGGAATCTGCCTTGAATCCAGAAGTTCCACTACGTTTCTTTTGAGTAGATTTGGAATAGAACGGCGTTGCCCATGCACCAAAACGGGTATGATCATCACCAGACGCAATACCTGAAATATAGTTGTTTTCAGAGCTCACCTTTATGTTCTTGCCTACACCTGTTTTTACAGGACTTGTACCCCTACCTGTTGTTGGTGCTGTAGCCGGACTAGTAGATACCGGACTTGATATAACCGGTGTTGAAACAATAGGTGAAACAAAACTCGTAACATCGGCTATACGGGCAGAAATTGTGTCTGTAACCACATTTATCGTATTAAGGTTTACAGCAGATACTTCATTGGCCGTGGTGTTTGCAATTCTGGCTTGAGCATCATTCAGTTTTTCTTCTTCCGTTATTAAACTCACCTGAGAAAGTACATCAAAACCTTGTGTGCCTGGTTCTGCTTTTTCGAATGCAGATGCAAATGCGGTAGTAACAACATCCGATGTACCCTGCTCTTGCGCAATTCGGTTTGTTTCTTTTTCCACCTGCAAGTTTTGCGTCAAAATAAGCCCCTCATCAGTAACAGTGTCCTCCCAACTCGAGAATATACCTGCTTTTGTAACTGTAATTCTATTTATATCAAGATTTAACGTACCACCAGCATCTTTTCTGATTAGGACGATAGTTGTCCCATCTGGAGCCAATGCACCCTCCGTAACTTCTACCTTAATTTTATTAGCGGCACCTGCTGCTAATAAAATATTACTTCCTGCACCACTTGCAACCAGATTACCAAGATTCTTTCCATTCACAGTAGTTTTGATCGTTGACTCTCCGGTAAACGTTACATTACCGCCTGTCATGGTTAAATCATTCCCACCCAGAGTGATTGTCGTGCCATTAAATGTTGTTGTACCATCAAACGTTTTATCATTAACCAAGGTAACCTCATGATTTCCAACATTAATGGCACCTGAGTGAATATTTGCATTTATAGTACTATCGCCGCCTATAGTCACGGAAGCAACTTTAAGAAGTCCCGTACCAATCTTACTCTGCAAATCTACACCACCATTAAAATTGATTATACCATTACCAGCAACATTGGCCAGAATCGGCATATTCAAAACAACCCTGGCTGTAAAGTCAGCCTGTGCATTATTTGCATGCATTTTCATGCCATTAACACCACCTTCGAACACAGTACCTTCAAATGTTGCTGTTCTGCCTGCTTGTACATCAATTGTACCGGTATGAACTTCGCCAAGCACTGTGCCATCTTGGACGAAATTAGCATTATTTATATTGGCTACACCACCTAGGAAACTCACAGAGCTTCCTGCTCCATTATTGAAGATGACATCTGCATTAGCACCCGTTACGCCGGCAAAGAAATTTGCGGTGTTTAAAGTTACAGTTTTATTACCCACAACATGCAATGTACCAAATGGCTGAACCGCAGATGTACCAATATCACCGGTAATTGCCTGATCGACATTCACTGTAAGCTTACTGCCATTAACACCATTAGCATTTGTAATGTCCGTCGCAGCCAAATCATATCCATTTGTCACAACTTCAGTATCCGCAGTGAAGTGTAATTTCTGGCCGGCTGTAAGGTCATTAGCACCAAATGTTACTCTACCACCACCATTAAACTCGATTTGATCAAACGCCTGAATATTACCGACTGGGCCGGCAACTGTTATATTACCAGCATTAATAAATTTCACATTTTGAGCATTTGCAACATTTCCATCCAAACTTGTTGCATTTACATTGCCACCAAGCTGTAATGTACTGTTGCCTGCAACGGTCACCGCGCCAACGGGATTTCCAGCGCCACCAAGAGCGCCTGTTACTTTGCCGTTACCCAGGAATGTAACTGTAGCAGCATTACCTGCAGCAACGTTCATTCCACCGGTTAACTCAAAGCCATTCGCCAGCTTCAAAGTACCACCAGCATGAATCAGCTGAATATCGGGAACGGTATATGCACCTGCACCTAAATTAACTGTATTACCATTCGCCGCCGCTGTAATAAGATCAACAGCAACAGTTTGAGCACCACCAAGGGCAATATTGGTATCACCAGCAAGGGTCAACTGTGACCCATTTCCAGCGCCCGAAGTAATAGTATTTACTGTTAAAACTTTACCATCAGCAACGGTAACTATTCTTGCATTATCTGCAAACGCTAATGTTGTTGCAGTAACATCATTATCGAATGCAGTATTCCCAGCTGCTGTAAAATTAATAGCACTATTTGCATTTGCATCACCATCAATTGCGCCACCAAAAGTAACATTGGCAGTCGAACTAACTGTAATGGTTTTTGCAAAAATATCCGGATTAATTATAGCATTCTGATCACCGGAAACTACTAGCTTATTTAGCCTGTGAGTATTGTCATCACCTATTGTTTCAGCAGCATTTTCTGTAACAGTTAAAGTTTTAGTTCCTGCTGAATTAATTTCCAGACTTCCCACCAAGTCATTACCACCACCTGGTGCTAGATCATTGTGCAAAGTAACTATCCTATTACCGGCATTGGTCGTGTTAGTAAGCTTCAACTTTGAATCTGCATGTGCAAACGTTATAGCTGTACCATTAAGTAAGTCGTAATCCCCACCCCCGGCATCAATCACCAAAGTACCGGCTCCACCAACTTCACCAATATTTATCGCCGCAATAGCAGCTGCCGAATTATCTGCTGCCTGCACAGTCGCACCATTCTTGATATTTAGTGTCGCAGTATCAATTGTATCATCCAGCTGAACAACAGCACCATTGCCTCTTGCCTCTACCAAAGTCAATGCATTATTCGCACCAATCGTTCCAGTTACTTGACCTGCTCCCAAGAACCTTAATGTACCTCCAGCAGCAGTTGCATCAACATTACCTGTCAGTGTACCAACACCCCCAGCAGCAACTTCTATTACAGCACCAGCATTAGATGTCTTGAATGTAGTTGCCTTACTCTCACCACTGTGTAACGCAACAACACCATTTCCACTTGCTTCTACCAGAGTTAAAGGATTAGTCGCACCGATCGTTCCGGTTACTCCGCCTGCTGCAGTAAATCTTAAGGTACCTCTTACTGCATTACCACCTGTATTATCTACATCACCTGTTATTAATCCGCCATTAGCTATTAATGTAGATGCTTTTTGAGCAAAATCCACATTACCTGTTATTGTACCTCCTGCCGTTACCGTATCACCATCCGCACCAAACGTAAAATCTGTTGCTTTTGCATTACCACCCAGCGCAATTGCATTACCGCCGGCATTAAACTCTACTTCTGTCAATGCATTGGCTGCACCGATCGTTCCGGTTACTCCTCCGGCTCCTACTGTAAATTGCAATATACCACCATTACCATCTGAATCAACATTACCAGTAATGGTTTTATTTGCCACTCGGATCTCAGCGGCAGCGTCTTTAGTAAGAATTGTAAGAGCCTTTACATCCTTATTAAAGACAACAACAGAGTTTGCGCCAACAAGATTTATCTCAGCTATTTCTTGACCACCACCTACAATACTATTAAAAGTCACAGTTTTACCGGCATTAATGTTTATAACACCATCATCATTAGCATCACTATCAATCGTGCCACCAAATGTTGCATTACTATTGATTGTCAAAACTGAACCACCACCCCCTGAACCAAGTGTGACATCGCCAAGTCCGGAAAAATCTCCGGCAGCTTGAGCTGTAACACCATCGGCCAGAAGACCGGCATTTCCGCCTAAGGTCAGAGTGAAGTTGTCGTTAATAACCAAATTTGCTGTTTGCTTAAGATGCAACACCGCCGTAGAATCAACCAAAGAAGCAATTGATGAATCATTCCTTACTTCAATATTAATTCCAACTTGAGAATTAAGATCAAGAGTAGCAACAGTAGCAATATTAGCGCCAGTACCAAGCCTTAAGTTCTGCACATGAGACCAAAAAAATGAATCATCGGCAGCCCATGGAGTTATAAGATCATTTGCATTAGTTGTTGATAGTCCATCTGCTATCCTAGAAGGACCACCATCATTCGTAGTATACTGAGCAGCAGCACCCATTGCACTGTTGCTTGCACCTGTAATTACTGCAAAAGCCGACGTAGTTGCTAGGAAACTCTTGAAAAAATTCTTTTTGTTTTTATTTGTCATAGCTCTTTATCCTTATAATCTATAATTTGAAATGTTTAATATTTTGAATCTATATATTTGTAAGAAAATCTTCCACTCACCTATATTTATTTCTGATTACCCACTATCTGCGGTTAGGAATCGTCTAGGCATAGGAGGGGTTCTTAATCCAACAAACATAAGACGTGTAACCATATCATGTAAAGTAAATCTACGATTAAATCTGTAAGTAAAAGTTGCTAAATGTCTTGCAAGATGATCTGGATGTAGTTTATGGAAAGTTCCTCTTAAAGAGTTTTTTAGATTTCCTAGTATGGTATTAACCCAATTAAATGGAGTGGTTTTAGCTGGATCACTACTATTTCCTACTATTAATTGCTCATGTATACATCCATGATTAGAAATTTCTGTAAAGCAACTAAGACCATCTGTACGCAGATGAGAGCCGCTACAAATATTGCCTAATAACCATCCCTTGACTGCATTTTTTCGGAAGTTGGGCACAACGGTCAATTTTATGTATTGTGGCTTGCCGTCCCTTTTTTCAACAGCTGCAATGAAAGGAATCTTATTAGCAGAACCACGTCCACGTTTACCTTTTTTATAGCCACCCCAGTAGGCATCATCCGCTTCAATATCACCAGATAATGGCTTTGTATTGTCCCTTTCCATCATAGTTTGTGCAATCTTATGATATAATAAAGCAGCTGTATTTATTGATACACCAAGCTGACGCTTTAACTCCATTTGGGCAATTCCATTCTTGCTTTGTGTCATCAAATAAATAGCTAAAAACCATTTTGTTAGCGGTAATTTTGTAGAGTGAAATATAGTACCAGATATTACTGATGTCTTATGGTTGCATTTATTGCATTGAAATTGATGATGGCGCGCAAGCTTGCAGTAGCTGTCGTTACCACAGCTCGGACATCTAAAACCATCTGGCCATTTTAGCTTGTACAATTCTTCCCGACACTTTTCTTCGTTGTTGTATTCTTGTAAAAAATCAATCAGATTTAGACCTTTTTGAAACTGAATTATATTTTTACACATTATCTCTCTTACCTCTTTAGTTGACTAAACTAGTATATCATTTAATCCTAACCGCAGATAGTGGGTAATCAGATATTTATTTAGCAGAGATAGACTCACCACTCAGTCTAGCACAATATCGACAGCCAAGTTTTTAGTCAACATATTTAAGTAATTTTTAAGAAATAATTGCAAATAACCAACTTACAATTATGATAAAAATATCACAAAAAGATTAAGGAATGATTGCCCAGGAGCAATGCCGAACATTGAACCCTGATGACTTAAGTTAGAACACCAGAGTAGCGTTTATTACTTGCAAATACACAGCTGGTGGGCCCGGCAGGACTTGAACCTGCGACCACTCCGTTATGAGCGGAGCGCTCTAACCAACTGAGCTACAGGCCCTTTTATAGGTAATATCCATAAAGATGTCTGTTTTATATATCTGCTCGGCATAAAAGTCCAGAATAATTTTGTGGGTGATGCAAGAATCCTGCAAAAGAACCCGTAGATGGGGTAATAGTGAAAGAGCCTGCAAAAAAACCGTCACCTGCCGAGCGAAGCGTGGCAACTCGTCTGTCATTTAAGGTTTTAATCAAGAAGATTACCTGAATCTTTATAATATAATCATACCACCTAAGATGGTGTCAGCTTTCTGAGGTATCTGGTGGATTGCCGCGCCCCGCGCTCGCAGGTGACGAAAAATCCTGTAGAATCGCTTAAAAATATACAATAGACTGCCAAATCCTTTAGGGGTTCGCAGGTAATGCATCTCCTGTCACTGCTGTAAAGGTTACATAATTCGATGACAAAATATTGGCAAGGGTTGGAACATTTTGGAGTAAGAACTATGAGAATAAACAGCAAAGACAAAACCATTAAGCATCCATTAATATACTATGTAAAGAGACAACGTCTACTTGCGAAGGAGCAGTAGCGACTGCAGTCAGTCCATTCATCGTCGCAAAATATCAAAACCTCCTAGTATATGGATTGCTACACCCCTAAAGGGGTTCGCAATGACGAAGAATCCTGCGACACCTGCATTTTTTAAACTAAAGCAGCAACCATTACTTAAGTCAATAACTCAACATCCCCGCCAAAAGCAGCAATATTAACGCTGGTGGTGCGCTCTGTCATAAAACGCAGCAGGTAATTTGGCCCGCCGGCCTTGAATCCCGTCCCGGATTTATTCTCGCCCCCAAAAGGCTGCGACTCGACCTTGGCACCAATGATTGAACGGTTAGCGTAAATATTACCAACCCTGATTTTCGATCTGATATACTCAATTTTTTCCTCAATACGCGAATGAATACCAAAAGTCAGACCGAAACCGCAATTATTAATCTCAGCAATGATTTTATCAAGGTTCTTTGATTTATATTTTGTAATATGTAGTATCGGTCCAAATTTTTCATCAGGAATGTCATTAATTGCTTTAACTTCAATAATATGCGGATAAAAATAATAACCATCTTTTTGCTTGCCGGTTTGCGGGTGCGCAAAAATCTTAAAGCCCTTGGCCTGCATGTCATCAATGTGAGTACTTAGTGTGTTTCTGGCATTTTCATCAATCACAGAGCCGATATCAACAGAAAAATCTGATGTATCACCAATTTGCAGAAGCTCGGTAGCCCCTTTAATCATTGCCAGCAACTCATCATAAATTTCCTCCTGAACATAAAGCATACGCAGCGCAGAACATCTCTGACCGGCAGAATAAAATGCCGAGTTTAGTACATCGTCAGTTACCTGCTCAAGCAGAGCCGAACTATCTACGATCATGGCATTTTGACCGCCGGTTTCGGCAATAAACGGGATGATGCCCGAATCCCTGCCGGCGAGCGTAGTGTTAATTGCCTTGGCAGCCTCACCGGATCCTGTAAAGACAACTCCTGCCATACGCTCATCTGCGACCGCATATTTATTGATATTACCGCCAGAAGAAATAACCAACTGCAAGACTGACTTTGGTACGCCAATTTTATGCATGAGCTTGACCGCAAAATTTGCAATTACCGGAGCCTGTCCTGATGGCTTGGCAATTACCGTATTTCCAGTAACAAGTGCTGCTGCTATTTGACCAATAAAAATTGCAAACGGGAAATTCCACGGACTTATGCATAAAAACACCCCACGCCCATGCATGGACAGGATATTGCTCTCACCTGTCACTCCTGGAAGCTTTTTTTCCTGCATTAAAATTTGCGCCTGATTTGCGTAATACCGACAAAAATCAATCGCCTCTATGACTTCATTAATGGCATCCTGAATGGACTTGCCTGCTTCTTTAATCAGCAGGGCATATAGCTCAAACTTGTTATTCTCGAAAGCTTGCGCAACTTTTTCAAGTATTTGAGCTCTTTTATATACTTCCAGCGTACTCCACTTATCAAAAGACTTTGTAGCAGAATCTATTGCATCTTTAATCTCCCCCTCAACGGCATTAGAAACGGAGGCAAATTTTTCAGCATTCTTTGCCGGACAAAAGCTCTCACGTGCGTGCTTGCTGCTCATTACTTCTTTGCCGTCGATGATCGAGCCAACCTTGTGTACCTTATCAAAATAACTGGCAACCTTTTCTTGAATATAGTCGTAATTGGTTTTGTATCCTAAATCGTATCCCATAGCATTTTTCCTGTTTTGGTATATATCTTCCGGCAAAGCAATTTTGCCGACACTATCTAATAAACTTAAAGCTTTATCATTTACATCATAAATAATTTTATCAATTGGTATTTCTCTTGCATGTACTTTACTGACGAAATTAGCTGAAGCCCCATTTTCGAGCATTCTTCGAATCAAATAAGCAAGTAAATCCCTGGTATTACCAACCGGAGCATAAATTCTAACATTTTCATGTGCAGCAAACTCTTTATGTAGCGCATTACCCATACCATAAAGCTTCTGAAATTCATATTTCTTATCGCCGGCAAGTTCGATTACCGAAGCAGCTGTTAGCGCATTATGAGTTGCAAACTCGGGATAAATGAATTCATCATTTTCCAGGATTTTTTTTGCGCAGGCTATGTAACTCACATCTGTATATTCTTTCCTGGTAAAGACTGGGTAATACCGCATACACTGCTCTTGAGCATACTTTATTTCCGCATCCCAATAAGCACCCTTAACAAGTCGCACAGGTATTTTTTTACCTGATTCTTTGGCTAGTGAAATAATATATTCAACAATATCATGGCTTCTTGTCTGATAGGCTTGCACCACAAAACCAATACCTTCAAATTCCTTGAAGGAAGGATGCTTTACTAATTTAGTCAATAATAAAAGATACACATCATTTCGGTATGCTTCTTCGGCATCAAAGGTGATAGTTAGGTTATTATCCCTGATCTTCTCAACCAGTTTCACTATTTTAGGCAGTAATGTCTCCTCTAAATCAGCAAATTTTATAAGCTCAACACGTGGATAAAGAGCAGTTAATTTGACCGATAAATTCGGCCTGTCCTCAAGAACTTCTCCATTATATGGAAAAGCTTTTGCGATAAGACCTACGGCATCCTTATATTGTCTGTAATAATTCTCGGCTTGCACCATTGTTCTTGCTGATTCGCCAAGCAGGTCAAAAGTAAATTTATATTCTGCATATTTTTTACTTTTTTCAAGTGCTGCATACATATCCTCTGCAAATATAAATTCTTTACTTAAAAAGAGAATTGCAGCTCTTAACGTCTTGATAAACAATGGTTGTCCCACCTTGTCAAGCAGA
This sequence comes from uncultured Rickettsiaceae bacterium, assembly GCA_905479865.1. GTDB lineage: Bacteria > Pseudomonadota > Alphaproteobacteria > Rickettsiales > Rickettsiaceae > Megaera_A. The sequence continues at coordinate 12,880 of CAJQOD010000013.1, forward strand.
TTGGAAAGTACATTGCGCAACTTGACTATATCTGTAAACTGCCCGGAGAAATAAAGACAAAATGAGAGTAGAACGGTTTTAATCGAGCGTGTCCTCCTGAATAAAAACGATTCCCAGTGTTTTCCAGATAGTTTGTCGCTTGCCAATTCTTTACTGATGAAGCCATCTGGAACTCTCAGGAGACCTTCAGCCAAACCTAGTACAGCAACCCCTTCTGCGTATGACAGGCTGTAACGATGCAAGAATTCTTCTATCGAAAAATGCTTATCGGATCTGATTTTTCCAATTAATTTTTTACTATGAGCTATAATCAATTGTTGCTGGCCTTTACGAAGCTTGCTAAAAAATAATAATTTTTTTACTATCTCGGTCTCGCCTGGAAGCTGATCAGTAAATATTTTAGCAGTCATACATATTTTCAATTAATTGTTGCTTCTAAATTATTATGATCCGTTCTGACTAATATGAACTTTATGATCCTTTAAGGATCGATCTTCGTAAAAATATAGGGCAATCAGACCTAAAACCGCAGCGACTACTATATAATAAACGCTTGATGTAATAGTACCGGTATTTTGTATTAACGACTCTATAATGTATGGAGTTGTACCTCCAAAAATACTTGTTGCTGTATTGTACGAGACAGAAAGTGCTGTATTGCGTATTGCAGTTGGATAAAACTCAGCCTGTAGCGCCGGTTCTGGACCTATATAAGTAGCTGCCATAATCGCAATAAATAGCTGAGCAATTGCAACTGGCATAAACCCTCCAGTTTCCATAATTCTCAATAGGAACGGACTTGCAATAATGATGAATATTAGGTTGATTACAAAAATTTTCCTTCTCCCGATTTGGTCAGATAACCAGCCCGCAAATAAAGTGACAAAGATCATTACTACATAGCAAAAATTAATTAAGTTGCTTACATCCTCTTCTGGAAAACCACGGTTAATTTTTAGATATGAAATCAGGTAAATTGCTTCCAGGTAGAAGATAATAGAACCGGTCATATTGATAAAAATGGATATCAGCATATCAAACCAGTAATGCTTGAATACTGTCTTTAGTGGAGATTTGACAATTTCTCCGCGTGCTTTGGCTTCCTCAAATAACGGTGTTTCTGCTGTATATTTTTTAATATAAATACCGGCAAAATAGATCGCTACTCCAAAAATAAATGGCAATCTCCACGCCCATGCATCAAACTGTTCTGGGGTAAATGCGCTCTTAACTGCGAAAGAAACTACCGATCCAAGCAATATACCTACGCATATACTTGCCATTGAAATGCTACCAAACAAACCTCTATTCTCTTTCTTACTATGTTCAATTACAAAAGAGACAGAGCCAGTTAATGCACCACCCATTGACAGCCCCTGCATCATTCTGACTATAATCATCAGAGTAGTAGAAGCAATTCCCCATGTTTCGTAAGTTGGCAAAAACCCTATCGCTGCAGTTGGGACGGCCATACACATAATGGCTGTACTGAGCGCTGTTTTGCGGCCGAACCTGTCACCGATTATACCAAAAAATACGCCTCCAAGCGGCCGCATTAAATAACCAATGGCAAATACCAGAAATGCCTGAAGGATGGCTGTACTCGGATCACTTTCAGAGAAGAATTTCTGTCCAAGGATGGGAGCAAAATGTCCAAATAAGGCATAATCGTACCACTCGAAAGTATTTGCAACCCCACTTGTTAGTATCAATTTTCTTTTGTTCATGTTAGCATTCCCCACGCTTTTGTTATTTAGCCTCTAGTCTAAATTTTTTTTCTCAACTCCTTTTTTTCTGAATATATGATAAACAAAGTTGACGGAATAATAATCAGCGCTCCCCACATAGTTGCTTCTGTCGGAATTTCGTTGAAAACAATATAGGCAATTACAGCCGATACTACTAGCTCAAAATAACGATATGGCGCAAGTGCTGTTACGTCGGCTATGGCAAAGGCTTTAAGCAGGAAGAATAATATCAGGTTTGCACTGGCTCCAAGAACAAGTAATAGAATTAATTCTTCCATAGTAGGCTTCACCCAGTGCTGCAATGCAAACGGCAATGCGAGCAATGCTGTGACAATTGCAGAGTAAAATAGCATACTGATCATCGATTCTTTAATGACAAATTTCTTATTAATAATATCTAAGATCGCAAATGAAATGGCTGCTGCTACAAATATCAAAACTTCCGGATTAAAATCATCTGCATTTGGCGCAAGCGTTATTACAAGCCCACAAAATGCCACAAGAGTAACAACCCATCTTTGCCAAATAATATTTTCACTTAAGAAAAATACACCAAGCACTAAAACAAAAATCGGCACTGTAAAACTAACAACTGTCGCAGTCGTTACCGGCGCAAGAGTCAGGCCATACGTCCAACCGGCGATAGCTAAAAACAGCAAAAATCCTCTGAAAAAATGGATTATAGGACGGCCGGTCTTGAGAGTCGAGGTTCCATAATACATTATGAAAGGCATCAAAGTCAGGGTGCCAAACATAAAACGAAAGAAAGTAATTTCATAACTATGCAAGCGCATCCCGGCATATTTGGAAATTACATCATTTATCGAACTGCTGACCAGGCTCAAAACAAACCAGGCAACTCCTATAAAATAGGAACGTAGTCTAGTATCCATAATATTATTCATTTTTGATTGCTTTTTTTAAGTTGGCTGAAAGATATAATGAAATTCAGGAATAGTGAAGATATTTTTGAAGAATTTTTATTGTTGTATTAATAACACTAGATTATTCTAGCAAAAACACCAAATTTGATTATCCCAAACTTCTAAGTGGATAATAATACACGTTTCAGGCTAAGATGGCAACAGACTTCTAAATCTTAAAATGAATTATAGTACAAGAAACTGAAAAACATCTAAAGAGATTGAAATTATGAATTTTATAAAAAATATTCTTGTTGCATCTATTTTATTGGTGACAAGCACTGTGTTTGCGAATGATTATGATGCGAATTACTATGAAGATGAAGGAGCATTACTGTTTAAAATTCGTGGATTTTATATAAATTCTACAGCGAAGCTAAAGAAATTGCCAACATCTGTTACAAATGCCGAAAAACCTGGCTCACTGATCGAAAATGGCTATGGTTTCGATACTGCAACCACTTTTTTCTTTACAGATAATATCGCTACAGAACTATCATTAGGTCTGAGCTTTCTGAAGACAAAAAACTCTGCGCTTAAAAAAGCATCAGTGTCTTTTGGTGATGGAACCGGCAATGTGGGTAAAAAGAATGATATATTCTTCGTGCCTTTAGCCGCTGTTGTGCAATATCATGTTGCACCATTTGGGGCGGTCAGGCCTTACGTTGGTGGTGGATATCACGGTGCTTACATGTATACCCGTTCAAAAGCAATCAAGGTTGCACCAGGTCATGGGGCTGTATTGCAGGCCGGCATAGATTTCATTGCAAAAGATGATACATTGTTTACACTGGATGTTAGACAATATTTCTTAAAATCAAAAGTCACGTTTAAGAAAGGATTTTTGTTCCCCAACAATCTCAACGCCTCTGATATTGGTTCAAAGGTTACCTGGAATCCTCTGGTGATTTCATTTGGATTTGGATTCAAGTTCTAGTTCGGAATCACAGCATCTGGAGGACGAATATATAGCGGCTCTATTGGGTCAAAAATTCCTTTATTGATTTTATCATCAGCAAACCGGGCAATATGTATTGCTTTAATTGTTGGAAATCTTGGCAGAATCGCTAAATTATCCAGATTCTTAATCTCGGTGTAAATTTCAGGCAGACCACTGCCGGTACAAACAACGCATCCTTTACGTTTTTTGAGCAAATCTATAATATCTGGGTTATCCATGAGCTTTGGCTGTGATCTAGTACCATCCTGTACTAATTCCTGCACATAGACTTGGCGTCTATAAGCGTTCAGGATAATGAATGCAGTATCATATTCCTTCACCTGCATGGCAAGACGATAATTTGCTGCTTCAAAATTATCGATTGCTACGCCCTGCATATTGCTTGCATGCAGAATGCCTTTAGCAACAGCCAAGCCTATCCTGATGCCGGTGAAACTACCAGGCCCAACTGTGACAGCTAAATAATCGATATCCTGGTATTGCATACGAACGCTCTTCAGCACGCTTTCGATAATCACCATTAACCTTTCAGCCTGCATGGATGGACGCAATTCCTGCTCAAAGGATAAAATATTCTGTCCCTCTGCAATTGCCACAGAGCAACTATTACTGGAGGTATCAAAACAAAGAATCTTATTCATATTAATTGAATTATCTATTGTACTTAAAGTTAGAATATGCATTCTAATGTATATTTAATATTTTGCATAATACAAAGGTTAGTGCAAAAGCAATGTAATTAAACCCAACAATTTGTCTGTTTTGATTCAAAAATATGATCCATTTCATTAAGAACCGCAAAAAAACTTGTACAGATAAAATGAATATTTTATAATGAGTTATTGCTAACAATTATGTGGAGAAATTGATATGCACCAAACCCCTGAAATTATTGCACGAGCTAAAGCAATGTATGAAGCGATGATTGCTAAAGACCCGTCTCCTGAAAATGTTGCAAAAGCTGAAGCAATACTTAGAGAGAACGTTGGAAAAGCAAATTATGAAAAGATAAAGTCTGGAGAGATGATTGCACAAGATATGGAATCACCAGCTGCAAGTGCTGATCATATAGCTATAGATATTACACAAGATCAAGATGATCAGGAAGTAGATGTAGCGGGAGCAGTGGACTCTCAAGCTGAATAGTTGACATTCTCTCCGACTTAAAAAAAGAAGAGGACATATTCACAATATTTGTCTATGCTTTATAGTTGTAGACCTTAGTGTTTGTATCTGAGTTTGATTTAGGCCGCAAAGTCAGGCTCTATCTCCTACTTAAGTAGTATCATCAAGCGGTTTTGAACTTGTAGTTAAACATCCTTTTTTATAATTCAAACTAATGGAAGCGGGAAGTTTCAATATTACTGAAAATGTGGAAGCCGTCCTTTAACTTCTATCCATAACTCTTGTAATCTTCTGACATATTTACCGGCTTGGCTAAATTATACACTTACTCAAGCACGTCTATGCGGCTTTAACAACTTGACGATGCTTTTCTATATCTCTATTTTGCAATAGAGCATGATTTTGTTGCAAAACCAAGCTGATTTATCCTAGCGTAAAATAGTGTAGTTAATTAAAACTCAAACCTATATTTGAATTTAATACGATAACAAGGAGCATAAAATGGCTAAAAAATTATCAATTTTGCTATTATGTGGGTTAGCTACCCTATATAATGTAGCCAACATTTATGCAGAAACAAATAACTTAGAGGAAAGTTCCAATATGAGCGCAGATATTCTAATACCAAGAGAAATATTATTCGGTAATCCAGATCGCATTGCAGCTCGCCTGAGCAATGATGGCCGGCATATTAGCTTCCTAGCACCAAAAGATGGCGTGCTTAATGTATGGGTGGCTCCTGGTAACGACATCACCCAGGCAAAGGCAGTCACTAGCGAAAAGCAACGTGGTATCAGGAGTTATTTTTGGGCAAAGGACAATAAGCACATAATCTATGCGCAAGACAAAAAAGGTGATGAAAACTGGCGTCTATATTCAGTAAATATAAATAATTTAGAACAAAAAGACCTCACCCCAACTGACGGCGTGCGTGCGTCTGTTTTGAAACTCAGCGACAAATTCCCAAACCAGATGCTGATTAAGATGAATGATCGTGTGCCTGAGTATTTCGACATTTATAAAGTAGACATTAACAATGGCAAACGTGAGCTGGTTTATGAAAATAAGGGGCAATATGCATCTTTTATAGCTGATGATGATTTCAATATTCGTGTTGGCTATAAAATGTTGCCAAGCGGCGAAGGCGAGGTATATCTGTTTGAAGATAGCGACCTAAATAAACCTGGAATATTCCAGAAAATTGCCTCTGAGGATATGCTGACGACTAATCCGCTGCATATCACGCGTGATGGCAATAAATTATTTATGGTCGATAGCACCGGTCGTAATACATCTGAGCTTATAGAGGTTGATCTTACAAGTAAAGAACGCAAAACCATATATTCTGATCCAAAGGCAGATATTGATGATTATCTGGTAAACACAAAAACCAAGATGATCCAAGGTGTTGCAACGGAATATATGCGCAAAAGCTGGCACATTATCGATAAAAAAGTTGCAGCTGACATAGATCACCTTAGCACTATTAATGACGGTGATTTGGAAATCGTGTCAAGAACAGGTGAAGATGATAAATGGATCGTAGTATTCCTGGAAAGTGATGGGCCGTATAAATATTATCTGTATGATAGAATCACCAGGAATGCAGAATTTCTTTTTGTCTCTAATTCCAAGCAGGCAGATATGCCGTTTGCTAAAATGTACCCTGTCGAGATCAAAACTAGAGACGGGCTGACTATGGTATGTTACCTGACACTACCGAAATGGCTTGATGATGGTAATGGACGCCCGACAAAGTCAGTGCCGCTAATGCTGAATGTACATGGCGGTCCCAATGTAAGAGATAGCTGGGGTTTTAGTGCAACAGAGCAATGGCTTGCGAATCGCGGCTATGCAGTATTAAATGTGAATTATCGTGGCTCTGTTGGCTTTGGTAAAAAATTTATCAATGCCGGCGATGGCCAGTGGGCACGCAAGATGCAAACAGACCTTGAAGATGCCGTCAAATGGGCGATTGACCAAAATATTACCTCCAAAGACAAAGTCGCAATTATGGGGGGCAGCTATGGTGGCTATGCAACTCTGGTAGGCATGAGCATGACACCGGATATGTATGTTGCCGGTATCGACATTGTTGGCCCGTCGAATCTGGAAACTTTAATGAAATCAATCCCGGCTTACTGGAAGCCGCAAATGGCACATTTGATTAAGATTATTGGAGCATCACCTGAAGAACCGGAAGGCCGGGAATTTTTAAAAGAAAGATCACCACTTACCTACGCACAAAATATCAAAAAACCTCTATTGATCGTACAAGGTGCTAATGATCCACGTGTCAAACAGGCGGAGTCTGATCAAATCGTTGACGTTATGAAAAAACACAAAATTCCAGTAGTGTATTTACTATATCCAGATGAAGGGCACGGATTGGCTCGTCCTGAGAACAGGCTATCCATGTATGCTAATGCTGAGGCTTTTTTGGCAGAATTCCTTGGTGGAAGGTTGGAACAACATAAGGGTAAAATTGCAGGTTCTTCCATACAAATCAAAGAAGGCGCAGAAATACTGAAGGCATTGAAAAAGTAGTGAAATACGGGCATTGTCAAATTGTTAGAGCTGCATGGATGTGCTAGAGTATAAGTTTGTAATTTAGCCAACATTTTAAACAACTTAAACAATACCAAAAATACTATGCAAATAATCTCAGGATTAAGCAACCCAAAGCTCGCTAAACGCATATCACATGAAATTGGTGCTGAATTGCTGGATACTAAAATTGATAATTTTAGTGATGGTGAGCTGCGGGTACAAGTACTGGGTAACATCGGTAAAGACGTAATGATTGTCCAGTCGACTAGCGCACCAGTCAATAATCACCTAATGGAATTACTGCTTCTTGCTGATACTGCAAAGCGGGCTGGATCTCAGAACATTATTGCAGTTATTCCATATTTTGGCTATAGCAGGCAGGATCGCTGCACTTATAAGCATGGACCAATTTCAGCAAGCCTGGTTATTAAAATGCTTGAATCTGCCGGCATTACTAAAATTATCACGCTGGACCTACATTCCAGTCAGCTTGAAGGAATGTTTAATGTACCAGTAACCAACTTAAGTACGGAAAGCATCTTTTTTCCTGTACTGGAAAATAAAAAAAATATCATAGCCGTATCTCCTGATATTGGAGGAATTCCACGAGCTAGGAACTATAGCTCCTTACTAGGGGTTGATCTTGCGATAATCAATAAAAGCCGTGATATGAATAATATTTCTTCCATGAGCGGAATCATTGGCAATGTAGCCGGAAAAGACTGCATAATTGTCGATGATATAGTTGATAGCGCAAGTACAGTTTGCATGGCAACAGAGCTTCTATTAGAAAATAATGCCGCAAGTGTCCGGGCAATTATTACACATGCTGTGCTTTCTGGCGATGCAATTACTAAAATTGAGAATTCTTCGCTGAAGAACATTTATATTTCAGACTCGATATATCACGAGAAATTGCCTGATAAATTTACCGTCCTACCTATTTATGAGTTGATTGGCAAGTGTTTTAAACATCAGTTCGTAAATAGTCGATCCTGAAATATGCAGTACAGCTATTAATTGCATGCTTGATCGTATCAATATTGCGTTGATTATTTATTTTTAAAAAGGTTTACAAGTAACGAAGAGACATATTGATATATTTGCAAGTCTTTGAGAAGTAATACCATTTTCAGTTGCTTTAGAACTTTTTTAAGATCAACTACTCCAAAATCACTGGCTCATAGGCAATTAATGCCTGCCCAGAAGTCACCAATCCTTGACAATACGATTTTCCAGGATCAACCAGAAGTGCTGACATTGCCTGGCGTCCAAGCAACATACGGTGATGCATGATATCTCGATTCGTTAAAGTAATGTCAATATCCCAAACAACTGATCCAATCTGGATTGGAGAACAGATTACTATCCTGTCTTCTTTCTGTCCGTTTGAACTCTTGATGGTTCGCATACCCACAATTTCAGCACAAGATTTACGACATATCTTATCGTTTCTTTGTAAAGGGTGAATCACAAATTCTGCAAATTCTTTACCAGCCTCTTTAATGATGTTTATGTCATAAGCGTGCAAAGCAGAGGTTTTGGCACCGGTATCAATTTTCACTTTAATTAGTGGAATATTAAGCTCAGGTAATTTCGCCCACTCTCTCCAACCAACTAGTAACGGCTGCTGCTTCATCCTGATTCCTCATTATAACCTGCAACTTCATTGGCAACAATATGCGCATCATCAAAAGTTGCAATATGAAATAACGCATCACCATTAGTCACTAGCGGCATCATGGTTCTACCAATAATAATTCCTGTTTTTCGTGCTTTAACATAATGTCGCCCGGTACCAAACGGGTCAGAAATTACACCTAATATTTCATCTTGCTGTACTTTCTTTCCAACTTTCTTTCTGGCTTGTAGGCTACCACTATGCGGTGCCCTGATCCAGTAGCTGGAACTGGCACGAAGCACTTCTCTTTTCTTCGGAATTTTAGTTTTTACTAACTCCTTATCCAACATACCGATACCGGCTAAAGTTGCAATGATACCGTTTTCTGCAGAACGTATTATGTGTTCATCATAACGAAGTGCTTCTCCCCCTTCAAACAACAATATCTTAACTCCTTTGTCAGATGCTGCCTGACGCAAAGAACCATCACGCAGGTTTGAATTCAGAATCACCGATACCCCAAATGATTTAGCAAGTTTTTCAATCTCTGGATTATCCAAACATGCTCTTATTTGCGGCAAATTATATCTGTGTGCACTACCGGTGTGCAAATCAATACCATAGTCACATTTTTCAACAATCTCTTTCATAAATTTATAGGCAATCTGGCTGGCAAGAGAACCCTTTTTCGAACCTGGAAAAACCCGGTTTAAATCACGTCTGTCGGGTAAGTACCTTAGATTTCTGTTAAAACCGAATACATTAACTATCGGTACTGCGATTAAAGTTCCTTTTAAATTAGATAATAATTTTCTATGAGATAAAAGCCTGCTGATCACTTCAACCCCGTTTATCTCATCACCATGAATTGCAGCTGAAATAAATATTGTTGGACCATCTTCTCTGCCTCTAACTACTTCAACCGGAATAGTCATTTCAGTATGGTCAAACAACTTGGCAACTCCTATTTCCAGACGCTGTCTCTTGCCCTTGTTGATGACTACATTTTCAATAGTTAGAGTCTCGACCATGAAGCATTACCCTTTCCTAAATATTTGAGTTTGTGTTCGTTTATTAATGTCTTTCTCAATAAACTCTATGATGTTATTTGCTACATTTTTGCCAGTAGCTCTTTCTATGCCCTTAAGACCTGGAGAAGAATTAACCTCAAGTACCAGTGGCCCCCGATTTGAGCGCACCAAATCCACACCGGCTACTTTTAGTCCCAAAACTTTAGCTGCGCGCACTGCCATCGCGCGCTCTTCAGGGCGTATCTTGACCATTTCTGCGCTACCTCCTCTATGCAGATTCGAACGAAAATCACCTTCTGGCCCCTGTCTTTTCATTGCAGCAACCACCTTGTCCCCAATGACAAAGCAGCGAAGATCACTACCGGCAGATTCCGCAATAAATTCTTGCACTAAAAAATCTGCATGTAAATCTAAAAACGCACCTATTAAGCTTTCTGCTGCCTTCGTAGTCTCTGCAAGCAATACTCCTTTTCCTTGCGTGCTTTCAGTAACTTTCACAATTAATGGCGCACCTCCAACAGATGCAATCAGATCTTTCGTTGCATTAGCGGAATGAGCATAACTAGTCACTGGAATGCCTACATTTTTTCTTGCAAGCAGCTGATGGGCTCTGAGCTTATCTCGTGATCTTGTAATAGAAACTGAACCGTTTAGAACATAAACTCCGGCTATCTCAAACTGTCTTAATACCGCACTGCCGTAAATAGTAACAGATGCACCGATGCGTGGAATAACAGCATCAAATTCTAATTTTTTCTGAATTGTTCTGGTTTTGTAATGTACATCCGGATTAGTTGAAGTAATGTTCATGTAGCATTTAAGAGGATTAACAACTGTTACCTCATGTCCTCTATCCTCTGCTACCTCAATTAGTTTTGCTGTGGAATAAATTTTAGTACTACGTGATAAAATTCCTATCCTCATAAATTCTATACCCTGGATTCTTTATATTGCATTACCATGACCTAGTTTTGCACGTAAAACAAGCAATGACTATCTATAACTTTCCCTGAACTCTATATTAAATTAAGCACTGTGGTGCTGTTGACTTTTTGAAATATTATTTCTCAAATTTATTTTGAAAATTTTTCCTCTCATATCGAAGCGGGTTAATAGTAATTTCTCATGATTCAGCATTTCTTCAGCAAATTGGAATTAGCTTTGATTATTCTACCAAAACTTGACAATTGTTAAGAAATAGTTTAGGATGCGGTCATCATCAAATGAGCTTATCCAAAGGTACTCATTATGACAAATAGCCTTAAAAACGCTCCTTCATTCAAGGCAACTATCATTGGTCAGGCAGCACTGCTGATTTGGGCCATGTCGGCTAGCGGAGCTGTGGCTCTTAGCGCACTTCCTGCGTTTGAAATTTTATCCGGCATATTTATTAGCGGATTTATCGCATCGTCGATAATAAATACTATACGTGGCAATTGGCAATCAGCTTTTAGTCGCCCTAAATATCTGTTAATGGCTGGAATACTCGGTATTGTCGGAAATGATATATTCTACATTCTCTCTTTCAAATATGCCCCGGCAGTGCAGGTGGATTTGATAGTCTGTTTATGGCCAATGTTTGTGCTTATTCTGGCATCTTTGATGCTAAATGAACAAATTAAATTTAATCATATATTTGCGTGCCTATTGGCTTTTTATGGAGTCTATATTTTGCTGACATCCGGTGAAAATATCGATGTATTTAATAGGTATTATTTATTTGGATATTTATGTGCATTCGCATCAGCGGCTCTTTGGTCAGTCTATATTATTATTTCTAGAAAATATGCTAAATCTACTCCAGAGCTATTTGCTATTTACTGCGGAGTAGGAAGTGTTTTTTCAATTACTATGCATTTGGGTTTTGAAGTTACTGTAGTGCCAAGTTTTGCGCAAGGGATGATACTCATTATTATGGGTATTACTACACATAGTCTAGCCTATTATGGCTGGGATTTCGCAATCAAGAAAGGACATTTCAAGCTACTTAATATATTACCATACGGAAATCCTGTTCTATCGGTACTGGCACTTATATTTTTTGGTTTCGCAGAGTTAACAGAAGCAGTATTTGTTGCTACATTAATGGTATCCATAGCTGGAATAATTGGTGGTGCCAGATTCAAGAAGAAAGCACCTGAGAATGCAACTGAAACAGTAAGTACGAACTCTTAACAATCAGCCAACTTCATTTGCCCGTCATTGGTCACTCTATCTAATACGTAATTTTGGACTTTTTCGAAGGCTCTATTCTCAATCTGACGTACACGTTCTTTGGAAATATTATACTCGCCACTTAGTGTGTCCAAGGTAGACGGAGAGTCATTCAGTTTTCTAGCTGTTAGAATTTTGACCTCACGTGCATTTAAAACGCACATGGCATCTGAGAGAATTTGCTTTTGATTAGTCAGGAGCTGGCTATGAGATAGAGTGTCTTCCTGAGATGGCTTTGCTTCTGGAATAAGTTCGATCATTTCTCCACTATTATCATCATTTTGATCAATTGTCCGATTTAATGACATATCAGGGCCTGAAAGGCGCTGGCTCATTTCGCCTACTTCTTTAATGCTAACTCCAAGCTCGTTGGCAATTTCCTGGTAATCACCTTCATTGACTGATCTTGCATAATTGTTGGTTATTTTATGCTTAATCTTGCTGAGACTAAAAAACAGTTTTTTCTGAGCAGAAGTAGTGCCGATTTTAACAAGTGACCACGATTTTAATACATATTCCTGGATAGAAGCTTTAATCCACCACATAGCGTATGTAGATAGTCTGTACCCTAAATCCGGATCATATTTTTTAACAGCTTGCATTAAGCCGATATTACCCTCAGATACTAGCTCTGCTACTGGCAGTCCATAATTTTTATATTTCATCGCTATTTTTGCTACAAGCTTCAAATGGCTAGTAACCAACTTGTGTGCAGCGTCAAGATCATGCTTTTCAAGATAGTCTTTTGCCAGCATAAATTCTTCTTCCTTGCTAAGAGAATGAATGCTATTAATTTCTTGCAAATACTTACTGAATCCAGAGCCTGTTGTAATGGCCGGTAGTTTCACTATATTTGACATGGGAATACCTTTTTTAAAATTAGTTAATTATAACATAAAATTACAAAAACACTAAGCAAATAAATTAATCCAGCTCTAGTTCCTGAAAACTAATTGCCAGTATCTCATAAGCCTTACCACCCTTTGGAGTTGATACTTCTACTATGTCTCCAACTGATTTACCAATAAGCGCTTTAGCTAGTGGAGATTGCGTAGAGATTCTACTCTTGCTGATATCAGCTTCATACTCACCAACAACATGATAAGTGCATTCCTCTTCGGTATCGTCGTCAATTAATTTGACTGTAGCACCGAATTTAACACTATCTGCTGAAAGCTTTGAAGGATCAATGATCTCAGCTCTGGAGAATTTATCCTCTAAATCTAATATTCTTCCCTCAATAAAACTCTGTTTTTCTCTTGCGGCATGATATTCAGCATTTTCTGACAAATCACCAAATTCCCGTGCAGTGGCAATAGCTTCGATTACTGCAGGACGTTCTGTATGTTTTAACTGTTTTATCTCCTGCTCCAGTTTTTCGTAACCTTTTTGAGTGATTGGAAATTTGACCATAAGTAATATCTTGTTTATATTTAGATTTGAAGTATATTTATACTAGTATAAATTGTCAAATACAGCTCCAAATATTATTTATGTCTAATGAAGCGTTAAACTTTGAAATCCGGCGTAAGATATTTCATCTTTGCAGTATTATATTCCCGGTTATTTATATATTCACACCTAAAATTATTATGAGTATCACTTTAACTGTTATTGCTAGTATTACCCTCTACCTGGATATATCTAGGCACTATAATGAGAAAATTAAAGGGGTGATTAATAAATTTCTTGGAAAATTTTTACGTTTTGAAGAAAAAAGCAGCTACTTTTCCCTAAGCGGGTCTAGCTATATGGCGCTTGGCTTATTGATAAGCTGCTTATGTTTTTCCAAGGGTTTGGCGATTACTTCCTGGTTTGTGTTAATAGTTGCCGACTGCTTTGCAGCGATTGTCGGGATGCAATTTGGCTCTCCACTATTTAATGGAAAATCGTATGCTGGATCAGCCGCATTTTTTGCTTCAACAATACTTGTAAGTATAATGTCATATTTTATAATTGGTTATAGTACAAGCTTTCTGATAATAATTATCAGTTCTTTTTTAACTGCCACAGCAGAATTTTTCTCAAAGCAAACCAACATAAACGATAATCTCTTAATCCCATTAACTTACGCAACATCCACCTTCGTTTTTGGGCTAATTTTATAAATTATATGAGAATCCCGTTAGAATTTTATAATCATATTAGAGATTCCGTACGTGTCTCTGATATAGTTCGCCAAAGAATTGTACTAACAAAAAAGGGTGGTGAATATCTTGGTATATGTCCCTTCCATAATGAAAAAACTCCATCATTTACCATTAATGACTCCAAAAGATTTTATCACTGTTTTGGCTGTAGTGCGCACGGGGATGTAATACGCTTTGTTGCAGAAACCAGTGGTATTAGCTACAAAGAGGCAGCGATAAAAATTGCCGGTGATAACGGCATTGAACTGCCAAAAATGTCGGCTGTACAGGAGCAGAGATACGAAGAAGCAGAACAGGTTTACAATATATTAGAACTCGCAACACAGTTTTTTGTCAGTAAGCTGGCGGATGATTCCAAAAAATACCTAACTCAAAGAGGAGTAAGCTTAGATTCCATAGAAAATTTTTCAATCGGTTATGCCCCTGGAGGCGGTGAATTGGAACGTTTCTTTGAAGAAAAATCTGTTCCACTGAAAGATTTATTAAAAGCGGGCTTAGTCGGTCGCAGAGAAGATGGTAGGATATACGAGATATTCAACAAACGGATAATATTTCCTATCAGGAATATCTACAACAAAATAGTTGGTTTTGGCGGGAGAGCAATTGATGATAATATGCCAAAATACATCAACTCACCGGAAACTATGGTTTTTAAAAAAGGTGAAACTATGTACGGTGAAAATATAGCCACAGGCTATTCATATAAAGATAATTACTCTATTATTGTGGAGGGTTATATGGATGTTATTGCCTTACATCAGGCCGGGTTTAAACAAGCAGTAGCAAGTCTTGGCACGTCAGTTACTGATAAACACATACAAAAATTATGGCGCTCAGGAGACGAGATTATAGCATGTTTAGATGGAGATAACGCAGGAATAAGAGCTAGTATCCGGTTAGTAGATATGTCCTTGCCACATATTGCTGCTAACAAACTAATATCATTCGTTGAATTACCAGCCGGATTGGATCCTGATGATTTAATCAAAGCCGGTGACTCTAAGGTCTTTAGTAATCTGCTTGCGCAGCGCCTTGGCTTGTCTGAAATGATTTGGAAAAATGAGTATGCCGGTAAAAGTTTCAAAACAGCAGAATCCAGAGCTGCTTTAGAACAAAAATTTGAAGAGTATTGCAGTCGAATTGAAGATAAAACTTTAAAAGCCAGTTTCAGACGTTACTTTAAAGATATGATCTGGAATAGCTTGATTCGTAAGAAAGCAGCCAGGCAGAACAAAGCTGTAATTAGTAAGGAAATAATTACAGCTAAGAAATATTCTGAAATAGAAGTGCTTGAACATTCAATATGCGCTTTTATAATCAAATATCCTGACATTATTAACAATGAAGATCTGAAAGAATCGCTGCTTAACCTGGAACTAAAAGATCAAAATCTTAACGATTTTAAGGGTTGGATTCTTGACATTACTGACCATCAAGAAAAGTTAGGGATCAAGCTAATCGAGGATAGTGTAAAAAATACTAGCTTTTACGATACTTATTTAGTATTATCTGGCCGTGATGTTCTGTTTTTAGATCTAGCTTTTTTGGACAAAAATAGCGTAGACTTGGAACAAGTTTTTGAGTGGTTGTGTAAAAAACACTATTTATTACTCTTGAAGCAGGAATATTTGGGAGTGTTAGGCGGAAGCGTTGATAAGGCACAATCTAAATCTTCTTCATATCTTGAGGAGATTCAGAAAATTTCCAAAGAACTTAGTCAGTTGAGCGAAAACTTTATAAATTAATTAATCGATAATTTTCATTAATTTTATTTAACAAAAATCCATGAGAATAAAAAAGACAAAAAACGGTATTTCTGAAGAAGATTCCAAGAATCTTGATAGGTTAGTGTCAAAAAGTAAAAAGAAAGGGTTCGTAACTTACGACGAATTGAACAAATCCATTCCTGCAACTAAGAAATTATCAGTTGACCAGCTTGAGAGTGCAATTTCAAAATTCTCTGATGCCGGAATTGATATAATTGAAGATGATAATGAAGATATCAAACTTGACATTAACGTGAATGAGGAATTGACTGTCTCAAGTCGGTCCTCAAATACTAAAGAGGGGGAAGAAGAGGACGACTCCTCAGAAACTCCAGAGAATCTCGGGTCTACTGATGACCCGGTGCGCCTTTACCTACGTGATATGGGCGGAGTTGAGTTACTGTCGCGTGAAAATGAGATTGCAATTGCTAAACGAATAGATGCGGGAAAAGAGTTGATGCTAAACTCTCTCTGTGAAAGCCCACTTGCTATGAAGCGTTTCATAAAATGGTTTGAGGATCTGGTTAATGAAAAAATCATGCTTAGAGATCTGATCGATCTTGATGCAAATCTAGTGAATGAGGATTCCCTTACTGAAGCAGAAGAAATTGATGATGAAGATAGTGAGGGTACATCAGGCTCTGAGGAAGAAGAGGAGCCTACTTCTTTATCAATCTCTGCTATGGAAGCAGAATTGCTCCCATCTATTACTGATAAGATGGAAAATATTGCAAAAATTTGTGATGCGATACTGCAAGAAGCCAACACGCACCGTGCCGGTAGCAAATCAACAGGTTCTCCGCTTAAGAATAATAAAAAATACAACAAGGCACTCGCATCGTTAGTGCAAGAAGTGTCATCTCTGCATTTTAGCTCTAAACGGGTAGAGGAAATGCTGGCAGACATTTATGAAGTCAATAAAACTCTTGTAACTCAAGAGACAGAGCTGCTGGAATTGGCAGGGACACATAAAGTGAGTCGCTCTAGCTTCCTGAAAGAATATGTGGGTTCGGAGATTGGTAAAGCCTGGCTCGATAAGGTTCGGAAGAAAAAAGAGACAGACTGGAAAAACTTCCTCAATGAAGAGCAGAAAACTATTGATCAGTTACTTACCAAACTTAGTGCTATGGAAGAGGTGATAGGACTTACTATTACAGAATTTAAACGGGTAGTAAATTCTATTCAAAAAGGTGAGAGGCAAGCAACACGAGCTAAAAAAGAAATGATTGAGGCGAATTTGCGTCTGGTGATTTCAATTGCAAAGAAATATGCAAATCGTGGCTTACAATTTTTAGACCTGATACAGGAAGGTAATATAGGCCTGATGAAAGCGGTAGATAAATTCGAGTATAGTCGTGGTTTTAAGTTCTCCACCTATGCGACTTGGTGGATACGTCAGGCGATCACTAGATCTATCGCCGATCAGGCTAGAACGATTCGTATTCCTGTACACATGATTGAAACTATCAA
>CAJQOD010000014.1 GCA_905479865.1 uncultured Rickettsiaceae bacterium
ATTAGTGCGCCTTTTGTACCCAGTACATGATTGGCAATTGCCGGTAATATCAGCTCTGCTGGCAAATTTTTGGCAAGGAATCCGTAATGTGAACCCAGATATACAAACCCTAGATATATAACTCCAAGCAGGCTGGCACCAAAAATGCTGGGACCAAGTGCTATTTTGATAATGCTTTTGCCTTCTGTTTCATCGATCAAAGCTTCAATCTGTTTGAAAATAAGGCTGGAGAAGAAAAAAGCAGCAAATAGATCCATTGTTGCATAGCCACGGAAAAATCCATCTAGCAAATTATTGCTAAAAGATGCAGGGTTTTCTTCTAGCTCCTGCGCATTATATACTCCAACTGTAATCAGGATTACTAAAAGTAATAGCAATATTGGAGTCAGAAATTTGCCAAGTATAGTGAACATCCATTTGTCATTGAGGCAGATGATGAAGCAGGAGGTACAAAATATTATGCTAAATGCCAGTAAAGAAATATCATACGACAAGAACTCAAGCCCGCCATGTGCAACAGTTATACAGCGTGGTATTACACCGAAAGATCCAAGTAAAGATAGAGTAAATAGTGGAATGATAATTTTTGCTATACTGCCTGCTTCTGCAAAGAAGCTTGTATAGTTGCCCTGATGTAGCTTGATGACAAATAGCCCTAAGAATGGCAGTATAATGCCGGTTAAGAAAAATCCCAGGAAGCCGGCAAACCAATTATCGGCATTATTGACACCCACCATTAGTGGAAAAACCAGGTTACCGGAGCCAAAAAACATTGAAAAAATAGAAAAACCGTATAAAAAAATGTGCCGTTTCATAACATTAATATCAATTTATAAGTAAGTGCCTAAAATGTAAGGCAAAAGTAGCAATAGTAAACAAGTGAGGGGAATGTATGTGTGGCTAACAAGCCACGACAGAAACGACAATTAGAAAAGTAGGGATAGCGAGGTTTTTCATAATCATAAAAAGTTTAAGAATGGCAAAACGGAGCCAAATTATATGACTCCGTTGAATAGTCTTATTAATGTGAGTAATACTCAATAATTTTACCGAAATTAGCTTCAAACGGATAAGGAATATCTGAAATTATCGGAGTTCTAACGAATATCCCAGACATAGTGCCTGGATCCATAGAAAGATATTCAGGGACTGTTCTTTCCTGTTTCTGAGCTGATTCCATATATACAGTGATTTGCTTGGCAGAGTCTTTTAGCTCAACTATATCGCCCTCTGTTAATCTTTGGCTAGGTATATTAACCTTCTTGCCATTGAGTTTAACATTGCCATGAGAAACCAGCTGTCTTGCAGCAAAAATTGTTGGAGCAAGGTTCATTCTATAAATGACCATGTCTAATCTCTTCTCGAGAAGCCCAGCGAAATTCTCAGCTGTATTGCCTTTCATCTTATTAGCAAGAGCAAAGATATTTCTAAATTGCTTTTCCGTGATGCGACCATAATGTGCCTTTACAGTTTGCTTAGCCTGTAGGTGAGCTCCATAGTCAGAAGTTTTTACCCTGCCTGTTGGGCCATGTTGACCAGGGCGATAATTCTTAGTGTGGAAAGGGTCTTTGCCATCGCCCCAGATGCTTGTTCCCAGTCGTCTGCTAGCTTTATATTTTGCTTTAACAATTCTTGTCACTCAGATACACCTAAATTAAAGTTCAATTTTTTGATAGTAATTTGCTTATAATTTTAAACGCAAACTGCATTTAAGAGGGGAGTATATAAATAGTTGAAGAAAAAGTCAAACTCATTCTCGCTTCTGATTTTACTTATTTGTTGGAATTGGTATAAGCCTCTTAAGCACCTCTTGGTAGGCGGGCATTATCTTCTCGGGATCATCCTTAGCTATCTCGTAGCAAAGTTTTTCATTAGTATCCATATCCCATAGGCGGCATGTGTCAGGTGAAATTTCGTCAACAAGCATGGTCATGAAATCTTCTCCATTGAACACTCTGCCAAATTCCAGTTGAATATCTACAAGACGAATCTGCAGACTTGCAAAGAGTCCAGATAAAAAATCATGCACTCTGGTTGCCTGGGTTTTAAGATCGGATAATTCTTTTTTATTGAGCCATCCAAAACTAATAATTTGTGATTCATTGATGATGGGATAGCCCAACTCTTTGTTTTTAACTCGAAAGTCAATTATTGGTGATTCAAATACAAAACCATCCTCCATGCCAAAGTCAGTTACATAACGACCGCAAGCTATCGTACAAATATGAATTTGAATTGGATAGACATCAACAAACTGCACCAATTGTTGACGCATGTTGTTTTTTTTAATTAGATGATTATCCACGCCGATCATATCTAATTTTTGCATGATATATGAAGAGATACTATTATTAACTACCCCTTTCCCGGAGATTTCCATAGAATCCTGGTTTACAATTTTAAGAGTATCGTCAAAAGACATTATCAATGCATAATCTTCATCAGCTTGATATAGAGTCTTACTTGATCCCTTATAGATTTTTTCTTTCATTATTATTTTAAAAAACAGTGTGAAACAGGTACTTGATTGCCATCCAGCTGGTAAGGACGGCGCTTAAGGCAATCAACATGCCAATTAGTGCTATAAAAAATCCTGCTACTATAATAATACCGTCACGGTTGAGTAGCCCGAGAGCCATAACAGTGATTCCCAGTGCCGGTATAGCATTTGTTAGTGGTATCGGTAGCGCAACAGCAGTCGATGCTATAAGACAGGAAAGTCCGACAAACTGTTCGCAATAAACAGATTTTGCAAAGGAAAGTCTGGGTTTCACGTATTTTTCAATGGCCTCTATGATAGGCACACTCTTATTACTAATCATCTTGAGTGTAGAATTCTTGATTTCGTAGTTGTTGATTTTTTGTGGTAAGCGCACTTTTTTGCTACCCAGTAACATTTGTACAGATAAAATCATTAACGGTATTCCCATGATGGTAGTGAATCCAGGAGGGTATGGTAGAGGGATTGCTACCGGCAGGGCAAAAAATACCATTGCTAGTAATATACCATTTTCATGAAAATCTTCCAGGATTTCTGAAATTTTTGTTTTGCCACTTTTACTTTTTAGTCCAATTTTTTGTAAGCTTTCTGAAGCTGGGGTGCTATCGAGTAATTTGGGTTTTTTCTTTTGAAACATGTAAGTTGTTCTGTCATTAAACTTAAAATCAGTACAGAGTATAGTATCATTATTCAGAAAGATACAATCATTTTTGCAGCATTTTCATTTAATCGGTTGAATAATTTACTGGAATTGACACTCATCTTTTTACTATTTTACTTAAAATTTCTGACAATTTACCGGAAACTACTTTGATATCATAATTATCTTTTAGTCGTAAATAAGCAGATTGTGCCAATTGTTGAGCCATTTTTTGATTGTTTGCTGCTAATTGCAATTTCTCAGCCAGAGCTTTAGCAGATTCGATTTCTGTCAGTAAACCGTCCACGTTATCGCGGATGATTTCTTCAGGCCCACCAGATTTTGTTGAGATAATCGGTTTTGAATGCTCCATGGCTTCAAGTAAGATAATGCCAAACGGTTCAATTGTTGATGGTAGGCAGAAAATATCGATCTGCTCAAAGAAAGCATCCTTATCATCAACCCAGTTGCAGAAAGTTACTTCGTTTTCTAGTTGTAATTCCCTGGTTTTTTCAACTAGCATAGCCTTGTCTTCACCATCTCCTCCAAGAAGCAGGCGTACATTATGGCCGCTTTGCTTTAATAAATTAATGCTTTCGATTAGATATACAAAACCTTTCTTTGCAACAAATCTGCCAAAGCTACCAATTACTACAGGAGATTTGTATGGTGCAGGTTGGTATTCATGAGTTATTCTGGTCATGTTGGGGATACTAAGTAGGCGTGCTGCATCAAGCCCATGACAAATTAAATGTTCTTTTAATTTGTTGGTTAAGGTCAGTACATAATCACATTTTTTTAAGTGCCTGTAGCTATAATTGTGCGATACTCCAATAAGAGGTAGTTGCTTCGGCTTGAAGGTAGTAGAAAAAGACACTGCACGATTGCCATGACAAATTATCAGGTCTGGCTTGTATATGGCAATTAATATCCCCAGATATATCTTTGATAATAAACACCATGGTGCGATATTGAGTAAAGTTTTGTTGCCCTGAAGCTGCCTATTAACTTGAGCGCCGACACTTGAGATATTGATTATTTCATGCCCCTGCATTTTTAGAGCCTCATCATAGTCCAGATAGGCTTGCTGAATACCACCTAGAGCTCTTGACATCATTACGTTAAATATACGCATATAGCACTACTTCAATTTTGCAAGAGTTCAATCAGCTCTGCGCGGCTAACTTCTTTTTCACTGCCGGCATCCAAATCTTTAAGCTTGTATGTATTCTTATTCATTTCTTCAGAACCGATAAATACGGTAAAATTAGCATTTGCAGCGAGTGCTGTTTGCATTCGTTTGGCAGGTTTACCCTCAAGTTCCAGGTGAGTTTGGATGTTTGCTTTACGCAGGAGATCAGTAATTTCAATTGCATAATCTGTGCATTCTGATCCGATTGGAATTATGACTGCAGGACGATTTTTTTCTGGTTTAAAATCACTCATTAGCGCAATTCGTTCAATGCCTGCAGCAAAACCGATAGAGGGTATTTCCGACTCACCCATCAAAGCTGTTAGCCCATCATACCGTCCACCGGCAAGGATCGTTCCTTGGCTCCCAAGTTTACTTGTAATAAACTCAAAAGCCGTATGTGAGTAATAGTCGAGTCCCCGAGCCAGTTTTGGATTCACCACATATTTAACACTCATTTTATCTAAATATGATTTTACCTCATCAAAATATTCAGCAGCGTGTTGCGTATAATAATCGGCAATAACGGGAGCTCCTCGGGATATCTTTTTATCAGACTCGTCTTTTGAATCAAGTATCCTTAAAGGATTTTCCCTCAGGCGTTGCCGGCTATCCTCTGATAAATCATTCAAATGTTCTTTAAAGTAGTGTATTAAAGCTGCCTGGTAAGCTTGCCTGGATTTGGTGCAACCAAGCGAATTTAACTCTAAGGTTACGTTTTGTAAGATATTTAATTCTTTCAGGATATGTGCAGCAAGGCTTATTGTTTCTGCATCAGAATAAGCACCTTTAGCACCTATATATTCGAAATTTAACTGATGAAACTGTCTTTGACGGCCTTTTTGCGGTCGATCATAGCGAAAAACGGGGCCACTAGAGAAAAGTTTTAGCGGGAGTTTTTGTTTTAGACCATTGGAAATAAAAGCTCGTATTACACTGGCAGTAAACTCCGGTCTTAATGCGATGAGCTTACCACTTTTGCTAAGAAAACTGTACATCTCCTTACTGACTACGTCGGAACTATCGCCAAGCGTACGGTCGAATACACTAGCAGATTCCAGCAAGGGTGTGCTAAATCCTTCATAACCATATAATTCCGCAGTTTGTAGAGCTACTTGCTCTATATATTTATGTACACGAAACTCATCCGGCAGAAGGTCTTTCATCCCTCGCAAAGGTGCCAGTTTGCTTGACATACTAGAATACCTGACTAGTTACCTTGTTCGTCTTCATTAGGCATATTCTGAAGGAATTTGACTATACGCTCGTCAGTTAAAAGTTTGAAAAAATTCTTGTCATTAATTTTTAACTTAAAACCTTGCGGATTAAAAATAATGCCAGATACTAAAGCATCATTTTCTTTTAACTCTTCATTGTTGTGAAATGCAGCAAGAGCATTAAAACCATTATTTTTAATGTTGTCCATTATCTGATCAAAAGATTTTATCTCTGCAGCACCCGTATTTTTTGCAAGAAGCGGCCTGATACCAGCATTATAGAAATTTGTTACTCCATCAACCAGAATCATTGGAGTTGAAATATTAACATCGGCACTGTAAACTTTATCTTCCTTAGCTCCAGTTAGCTTGGTAGTAAAGTCGTTTAGACCTATTTTTAGTGAATGATCAAAATTTGTTGAAGTAATATCATATGCTACATTAAAGGAAAAATTTTGTTTCTCTAAATTATTGGTAAGGAGAGTGGATATTGGCATCAGATCCTCTGCCTCAATATTAAAATCTGTTTTTAAACTCAGCTTATCACTAGATGCTAGTTTCTTCATAAACTCATATAAAAAATCGCTTGTTATGGCTGTGATTGCTTTTTTCTGCTCATCTGTATAGTTGCTATTAAAAGACATATCCATATTAGCGTTTATTTTGCTACCATCACCAGCAAAGTAGAAAGTTGCAGAATCCTTCATCGCAGAATTGCCGAAGCTTTCCTTTATAGATACAGAGTAAATTTCTTCGGTAAAGCTAAATTTTTTGTATATATCAGAGAATTCTTTCTTTCCTTTTAGTGAGTCTATAATATCCTGCACGTGATCTTTGCTTAGCTGGATTGAATATTCAGCGTTGTAATTGGTTGGACCGATTTTTTCAGCCATTCTGTGATAATAATTTGTGAAAGCAAAACTATTATCATTCAAATTCATATCGTTTTGTATATCTTTTGGCAGCAAATTTTCGAGCAGATATACAAGATATTTTGAATCAGGATTTATATCCGTATCATTTGAGCTTAAGCTCAAATCAATAGAATACATACCATCACTACCTAGCGTGCTGGAGAAATTGCAATTAGAGCTAGCGGCACGAGAAATAAATTTGTCGTTTTCAGAAAAATATGTTGAATCATTTTTTGATTTCATCGTAATATTAATATTATCGAAGTCATTATTTAAAAGTGATTTGTTGAAGCTCATACTCTGGTTTGGCGATGGAATGTAGATGGCTGTTTTTCCCAAGCCGGTAGATAGTTTTTCTCCGTTAAAACATATAGTGATTTTGTCAGTAAAGGGGTTATATGATGCCACCATTTGATCACTGGTAGTTACAAAATATTGTGATTGTGGAAAAAGAGTAACGTCTTTCAGGGTTAGTCTGAATCTGAATTTTTCGATAATAACAGAGTCTAAATTTGCTATTATTACCGAGTCATTATTTTGTATTTTCGGTAACAGTTCTTCTTTAGCCATTTTTTCAAAGTTATTTGCTAAATAAAACCATGCACCAGCAATAATTATTAATAGTATTGCCGCAATCGAACCAAGCCTTTTCATATTTAAACTAACCCTGAATATTATTTAAAATTCTATATCTTTCCGAAGTTTTAATATTCCACTTACATTTAACAATACAAGAAGACCACTAAGGAGACCCATTATGATCATAACATTTGTTTGTGAAAAGTTACAAAAGAATATAAATGCAAAAATAGCATAGAGCAAGTATATTGTTTTTCCGTATTTAAGATTAATAAATTGTGCACATTTTATGCCAGCTGCCAGATAAGCAATTATGGTTGTAAATCCGGCAAAAAATAGCAGTAAAGTCATGAATAGATCACTGTATGGTATGTATCCAGATAGCAACTGAGCGACGATATCTGACGGGTCAAAATGGTTCAGCGTGTACCAGGCACCGGTTACACCAAGCATTGTATTAGTTAAAATACAAATTAATGTATCAGTGAATAATGCATAGATAGCCAGGGTCGCTTGCCTGCGTGGGTTTACAATGCGTGTTTCACTTTGAACAATTGAGTCGTAGCCAATGCCGATATCTCCAGAATAAACTGTTTTTGAAATACCAAGATATGCAGATAAAATCATTGAGCTTCCAACAAAGCCGCCAAGTTGCGCATGGCCGGTAAATGCAGATACCAGAACGGTCTTGAAGAATTCCGGTAAAAGACTGGCATTACATGCAATAATGTACGTTGCAAATAATATATATCCTAGCATGAAGACGGGCATTATTACGCTGCAGATGTTTGCCAGGCGGCGAATGCCCCCGATTGAAGAATATATAACTGCCACCAGTAAACACAGGATAATGACATATCTGTCGAACTCAAAGCTATGTTCTAGCCTATCTACAATTATCAGGAAATTGGAAATTTCTACTCCGTATAAGCATAGTAAGAAGGCGAAAATATATGCAAATATTTTAGGCTTGAAGGCTTTTTGCAGGAAATACATTGGGCCGCCATTAAAGCCGCCGTCAGGGTTTTGTATACGGTACTTTACTCCCAAATAAATCTCTGAATATTTTAAAAGCATACCACTTAAAGAAGCAAGTATGGTCCAGAAAATACTACCGGGGCCGCCGATCATTAGCGCTACGCTGATAAAGACGATGTTACCAAGGCCAACCATGCCGCCAACTGAAGCGAAATATAGTTTAAATGGGTGTACGCCACCATTATCAGAGCTGTTTGCTTCGGAGTAAATATTTTTGATATTGCTACGAAAATTGAATAGAGCGCGAAATTGCAACCCACGTGATATGAAGGTTAAATAAATACCGGTGCCGGTGATCAGCGCCCAGCCAATATAACTCCAATAGAAGTCATCCAGGAAAATAATAATACTAAATATTGAATCCATAATAGACATAAATTTTTACCAAATTATAATTTGAAAATATTACTGGAAATCTTACCTATTAGGTTTTCGAGCCATTAAGGAACTCAAAGTCAATATCAGAAATAAAATACCAGCTATTTCAACGATATGGTGTTTAACGTATGCAGGTGCAAATAGGATATGAGATGGGTAACACAAATTAGAAAACAGATCAAAACTAGACATAACAGAACAAACAACTTAAGAGATTACACTTTTAAAGCAAAAAGAAAAATATAAATCTAAAAATGTTTTCGTCCCATGAGTTTTTGACCTGAAATAATTAAGTTTGAACAAGGAATGCGATTATATACATTTTTGTGATTTGTGTCAATGGCCAGAGTGTACTTAAGAAATCGGCGCATGATTCCAACTCGCTAAAGCTTCTAACTATTATTTTCCATCTGCTTTCTGGTTTTAAAAAGAGAAATCTTCATTACATATAATATAAATACAATTATAAACCAACATATAAAAATTTCGCCGGTCAGTAATATGCCGCCATCCTTGCCAATAATCTGCTTAAATAGTAGGTATAATGAAGCCAGCAGTGCTATCGGGGCTACAATAAATACGGCAGGGCATTTGAATGGACGCTCAACATTCGGGTGTTTAATTCTAAAAATTATTACTATAATTGCAACTATTATGTAGTCAGTTAAAGCTCCCATGCTAGATAATTGAGCGAGTATTTCGTATGGCAAGAATGCTCCCATTAAGCTAATAAGTGTCGTAAATACTGCAATAGTTATATATGGACTATCATATTTGTGATGAATTTTTGCTAGTGCTTTTGGCAATAGACCATCGCGAGCTATTACATAGAAGATTCTTGATTGACCATAAATATTGATCATAATTACTGTTGTCATGCCTGCAACTGCGCCGGTTGCTACTAAAGCTGAGCCAATATTGCTGCCATTAAGTTTGAGTGCCTGCGCTAGCGGTTGTGCATTATTAAGTTCAGTAAAAGGTACAATGCCGGTTAAAACCGCCGCAACTATTATATAGACTGTTGTCGCAAAAACCAGGGAGCCGATAATTCCAATTGTTAGGTCTCTTTTAGGATTTTTACATTCTTCTGCAGCACTAGCTAGCGTGCCAAAACCAGTGAATGCAAAAAACAAGATTGAAGATCCAAACAATACGTCATCAAACCCATTTGGCATAAAATTATCCCAATTATTAGCATCAAAATGCGGGACTGCAAATAATACAAAAACAAAGATAGCTGTCATTTTTACCAGGACTAATATGTTATTTAATTTTTTACTCTCTTTAGTGCCAAGATAGAGCATAAAACCAACGAAAAGAACGATCAATAATGCGGGTAAATTAATTATTCCACCTTCAAAAGGTGATCTTGTGATAGCTTCTGGTAAGGTGGCTCCGGCAGAAGTGAAAATACCCTGAACATAAGCAGACCAGCTGCCAGATACTGCTGATGCAGCAAAGCCGAGTTCAACAATGATTAAGCTACCGATAAGCCAGGCAAACACTTCACCAAATGCAACATAAGAATATGTGTAAATACTGCCGGATGTTGGAAGCATTGTGGCAAGTTCAGTATAGGCAAGGGCAACAAAAATACAAGTAAAGCCGGCAATGGCGTATGATATCATCACAGCAGGTCCTGCATATTGCGCAGCAACTAATCCAGTTAGAGCAAATACTCCGGTTCCAACGATGGCGCCAAGGCCAAGCAGGATAAGGTCAAATGCTGTTAAAGTGCGGTCAAGTCCACTTACACTTCCAGCATTTCTAACGGAATCGAAACTTTTTTTCTTTAGAAAATTCATGAAAATATATACCTATTTCTATTTAGTTTGTCATTCTGACTATTAATTGGATAGCTTAAGGCTATTCGATGTCTCTTGTTATCCATCCGCCACCTAAAACCCTTGCACCTTCATAAAACACGCAGGCTTGTCCTGGCGTTATGGCTTTTTCTTGTTCAAGTAGTGTAACGCGAATTTGTTGGTCAGCTGCTACAGTGAGCCTTGCTCGAACTCCTGGAGTTGTAGACCTGATTTTAGCAGTTACTTCCAGGCCGTTTGGATTTTTATTTTTTGCCAGCCAGTTAACGTCTTTTAACCAAAATCGTGTTTTAATAAGAGCAGATTCCGACCCAACATAGACTATATTTGTTTCCGGGTCAATTTTTATCACATATATCGGGTCACCAAATGCAATGCCAAGGCCTTTTCTTTGGCCAACGGTATAATTGATGATACCTTTATGCTCACCTAGATCAAAGCCGTCAATGTGCATAAATCTACCCGGCGTGGTTGCTTTGGGACGTACCTTGTTTATAACATCACGGTAATTGCCGCCAGGTACAAAACATATATCCTGGCTGTCGGGTTTGTCGGCAACTTCCAGGCCAAGCTTGCGTGCCAATTTTCTGGTTTCGTCTTTGCTTTGCCCGCCAAGAGGGAACATAAGGTAATCCAGCTGCTCTTGAGTTGTAGAAAACAAAAAATAGCTTTGATCCTTGTCTTCGCTTGTGCCTTTATGTAGCTCTGCTGTGTTGTTATTAATAATTTTTTGTACGTAATGTCCGGTAGCTAAAGCATCTGCATTTAATTCTTTTGCTGCTTTTAATAAATCATTGAATTTTACCGATTGATTGCAGCGTACGCAAGGTAATGGAGTTTCACCTCTGATATAACTATCGGCAAAATTATCTATTACTTCCTGGCGAAACTTGTTTTCATAGTTGAGGATATAATGAGGAAAGCCTAACTTATCAGCAACCATCTTGGCGTCATATATATCTTGCCCGGCACAACATGCACCTTTTTTTTGTAGAGCCATGCCGTAGTCGAATAGTTGCAAAGTGATGCCGATGACCTTGTGGCCGGCATTATGTATCATCGCAGCAACAACTGAGCTGTCAACGCCGCCTGACATCGCAACTACTATGGTTTTTTTATCAATAGACATTGTAAAAAGTCAGCTTTTTAGTCAAGAAAATTGTAAGACGGAACTATATTAAATTTTGGTAAGAAAAGCAAGTTATATTGGTATGGAGTAGTTTTTACATGGCGGCAATCACTTAATTTTCTTGATTAACTTTGTTAAATCCTATAGAAGTTCTACAGAAGTTCTACAAATAGTATGAAGTGAAGTTTTATATGAATTATAGTTTTGTAAATCTGGTTGCGGCAATTATTCTGTCAGTGGCAATAGTTTTTGGCTGGCAGCATTTCTATGAGAAGCCACGTCTTGAAAGGCTTGCTGATGAGATGAAGACGTATAATCAGCAGATGGAAACTATAAAAACACAAGGGAAACAGGTTGCAGTTACTTCCGTTGTTAAAAGAGATAAAGCGATTGAGGCAAGCTCGCGCATTTTGATTAAATCAAGGCTATTATCCGGTTCAATTTCATTAAAAGGTATTAGGTTTGATGATTTAACTCTCCTGCAATATCGTCAGGAACTTGAAGAGAATAGTCCACCAGTGGCATTATTTTCGCCATCAAATTCTGAGAGTTCATATTTTGCTGAAATTGGTTGGTGGAGTAGCGATAAGAGCATAACTTACCCTGACTCTTCAACTGTCTGGAAGACTGATGGAAAAGAACTGACAGCCGGTGGTGTTGTGAATTTATATTGGACCAGCCCAGAGAATATTAAGTTTAAAGTGTCTATTGCCTTAGATGAGAACTACCTGTTTACCATAAAACAATCTACTGAAAACAATTCAGCCAGGCCAATATCTACCCAATATTACGGGTTGATTAATCGTGTTTATGAAGAACAGGCCGATCGCATGGTTAACATATTGCATCAAGGTATGGTTGGAGCAATTGGTGCTGAATTGCAGGAATATTCTTATGATGCGCTCAAGGATGAAAAGAAAAAGAGTTTTTCTCAAGGCGAAGTTAACTGGTTAGGAATTACCGATAAATATTGGCTTGCAGCATTTATTCCCGACCAAAGTGAGCAGTACAGTGCTAACTATAATTATGCAATAAAATCCGGCAGGGATAAATATCAGGCAGACTTTATTTCCTCTGCAAAACTAATTGAGTCAGGTGGTAGTTTTGAGCTGACGCACCATTTATTTGCCGGAGCTAAAAAAGTAGATTTGCTCGATAAGTATGAGAGTCAGTATAATATTAAACTATTTGACCGTGCAATTGATTTTGGCTGGTTCTATATTTTGACCAAGCCAATTTTTAATGCGATGAATTTTTTCTATAGTTATGTAGGAAATTTTGGCATAAGTATTATGATTGTGACGATTCTGATAAAGCTGGTTATGTTTACTCTGGCTAATAAATCTTATCGTTCAATGAAGAAGATGAAAAATCTACAGCCTGAAATGGAACGCCTGAAAGAGTTATATGCCGATGATAAAGCTAGGCTGAATCAGGAAGTTATGGGGCTATACAAAAGAGAGAAAGTGAATCCTATTTCGGGTTGTCTTCCGCTTTTAGTGCAAATCCCTGTATTTTTTTCCATATATAAAGTGTTGTATGTGACTATTGAAATGCGGCATGCGCCTTTTTTCGGTTGGATTCAGGACCTTTCTGCACCAGATCCAACGACAATTTTTAACCTGTTCGGCTTGCTGCCGTTCACCCCTCCAGGGTTCTTAATGATTGGAGTTTGGCCGTTAATTATGGCAGCAAGTATGTTCCTGCAGCAAAAAATGAGTCCACAACCGGCAGATCCGGTTCAGGCGCAAGTAATGAAATTCATGCCGCTGATGTTCCTGTTTATGTTTAGTGGTTTTCCGGCCGGTTTGTTGATATACTGGTCCTGGAATAATGTACTGTCAATTGTTCAACAATCTTATATTAATAAACTTGATACCAACGGTGGCTGATTTTGGGGTGATATCACTCTTAAAATGCGGATTAAGTATAAGCTTCACTTGTCTAAATTCGTATAAAAATCATAAGAATGAATGGGTGATTATTTATAATGAGTGGTATTAAGATTTTCCGGCAGGAAGCAAAATTTATTGCCGGAGTTGCAAGACCCGATCAATTTCCAAGATTGTTGTTGCCACAAATAGCTTTTTTTGGTAAGTCTAATGTTGGTAAATCAACTCTAATTAATACGATTTGCAAGCGTAAATCCTTGGCTCGAGTGTCTCATACTCCGGGGCGTACCCAGCAGATCAATTTTTTTTCTGTTGCCAAGAAGTTGCTGATAGTCGATCTGCCCGGCTATGGCTTTGCTAAAGTGTCTAAAGCCCAAAAAGCTGACTGGCAAAAGCTTATTACCTATTACCTGCATAGTAGTGAACATTTACGGCTAGCGAACATTCTTATCGATGCACGCCGGGGAATCAAAGAGAATGATATTGCCATGATGGAACTTCTGAAAGCATGTGATAAGGAATTTCAAATTGTTCTGACAAAAGCAGATAAAGCTAGTGTAGATGAGAAATCTTTGGTAGAAATGAAAGATTATCTTACAACTTCAGGATGTTTATGTAATGTCATCGTCACTAGTAGCAAGAGCGGTAAAGGTGCAAAAGAACTGCAATTTAGCATGGTACAATTCATTTAGCAATTATGAGAAATTTAAGTTAAGGCATGTGAATGAATGATGCAATGCTGGTCAAGAGAATAATTAAACAGGCTGCAATAATCAAGGATCAGATTATAGTAATCAAGCTGCCTACCATAATCATAGATAATGAGAAATTACTGACTAACTTTGCCCAGAATGTACAATTACTGAATCTGAGCGGTGCTAGAGTTGTTATTGTGCATGAATATGAAAGCATCGTTGCAGACAGGCTAAGAGAATTAAGTGGAGTACAAGACCTTGAATCTTCACATTTTGGCCAGGATAAATTATCCGAATTTGTGGAGATGATAATATCAGGGCGTATTAATCGTGATATTGTTACAAAATTATGTACGAATGCTGTACAAGCCGTGGGAATTTCAGGAAAAGACAGACATCTTATCATTGCCAAAAAATCTAAAGTTGTTACGAAGAAGCCGACCGACATTTACGATGCTTCTTATGTGGGTGAGCCGATGCTGGTTAATCCTGAGATTTTGCTCTCTCATGATGGTAGTGATATTATTTTTGTTATCTCGCCAATTGCCTGTAATGAGAAAGGTAGAACCGTGATCATGGATTCGGATAGTACCGTATCTATGATAGCTGCTTCTGTAGGAGCTGATCACCTTATTATGTTAGGTGATGAAGATTTTCTTACCAGAAATGAAATAAAAGTTGGTGATGAAGCGGGTCTGCAAAAGATCATAGAAAATAGTAGTGAAGTTTTTGCTGATTGCCAGTCGATAAGGGCTGCAAGATATGCCTTAAAGCATGCTGAGTGTTTAGTACATTTTTCTGATGCAACGAAAATTGATGCATTATTGCTTAGTTTGTTTGGTTGAACAGTTTGCCAAAATAAGGATTAACTTGTTCCCCAAACGTTGTTTAAGCGCTGGGCGCGTCCACATCTCCAGGAATAATATTTATATCGTTTAGGATTTTTGATTTTATAATCCTGGTGATATTCTTCGGCATCGTAGAAGATTCCGGCTGATAAAATCTCAGTTACGAACTGATTGCCAAGTTCATTCTCGGCTTTACGTTTTGATTCTTGAGCCAGAGATAACTGTTTCTTATTTTGATAAAAAATTGCAGCACTGTAAGCAAACCCTTTATCACAAAATTGTCCCTTTGCATCAAAGGGATCGATATTATGCCAAAAAATATTCAGCAATTCACTGTAAGATATGATTTTTGGATCATAGGTAATTTTTACGGCTTCCTTGTGTCCTTCGTGATTCTGATAAGTAGGGGTCGGCATTCCGCCGCCCGTATAACCTGCTCTTATGGAAATAATTCCAGGTAATTTTTCATTAGTATCGTGATTGGTAAAGGCTGCTGCCCCGCACCAGAAACACCCCATTGCAAATATGGCTTCCTTTTGTACTCTGTCTTTTGCCATGATATTATTGCTATATGTAATAGTAATTAATAGTAGAACTGCAAATAAATTTTTCATAAGCCGCTTAAACTTTTTATAATCGCTTTGCTAGATGACTATAATCATCGTACCTCATAAGATTAGGTTCGACAACAAAATTTCTGGTGTTAACATAATGCTCAAGCAGAGATATCAGACCATGTTTGTGTTTAAGTAAATCGCCTTGTTCAAGGGTTATTTCTGTAGTTTTGATATATGGCTTGCTGCTATTAATTTTAACATATATGAGTTTATGTACTTTTTCTGATTCGATGGCAAACCCGCCTTCAGATAGTACAATTGCCTCAACTAGTAACTGCGGTGAGAGTCCGGAGATTACTTCTTTTTTTGTCGGCACGACTCCCGTTTTGTAGTCAAGAATTGTTACAGTACCATTTTTGTCAATTTCGATTCGATCAGCTATGGCGATTATATTGATTTTCCAGCTGGCAATCTCAAGTTCAAGCTGACCTTTAATTTCGCTATATGTATGAACGGAATCCTTGCGGCGTTTTTCGTCAAATTCTATGAATTCCGGTGCAATGGCTGCCAGTTTTGTACTCCACGATTTTTTGCTATTCTCGGGAATAATATTATTGCTCTCTAGTGCAGATTCGGCAATTTCCGTAACCGCCAGTATTTTATCTACCTTGCTGCTATTATAGTTTTTGCTATATTTTTCCACAACCAGATGAAAAAAATTGCCGAATTCAGCTAAATTTGGCCGTTCATCTATTTCATCCATTTTACGTAAATTCAGTATTTTTTTTGCATAAAAATTATAGGGAGCGCGGATAAGTGTTTCTATATCAGTTGCTGATACTTGTCTAGGGAATAGCTTGCTTGTAGCGTAAATGTCCGGCTCATTTTGTGAAATATTATTTTTTTTAGGTAATGCAGTTTTTGAATATAAATTATTGCCTAATATATGCTGTAGGTGTAGAACAAGCGGAGAGGGTAACATCTGTTTACTGCTGCCTTGCCGTTTAGCTCTGGTTAGCAGGACTTTTTTATTTTGCAGGTTAAGATAAAAATCATAAAGTGCACTTCCCCAATTAGCGCAGCTACTATCCAGCTTCAGTTCCTTCTGCATACTAGTATTGAGCCAGGGGCTGCTAAAGGCCGGCAGTGGATAAACTCCTTCATTTAAATCTGTGATGATAATTAAGTCATAGTTGATGAATGCTGCTTCATGTGCTCTACATATGGTGATGTTGGAGACGGATTTTGTATCAGATATTCTACCTCCATCAACGACTTGTTTCAAGAGTTCGGGGAAATCCTGAGTATCTTTTAGCGCAAACTGCCAATTAATTTGGGCAATTTCAGTAAGTGATGCGGCAACATCCGGATATTTTTGCCAAATATCCGGCATTAAAGATTCGGTTGTCTTGATTGTCTGCCTGAAAATGCTGTCAAAATTTTCTGACTCCAGTTTAATAGTTAGTATTGTATGAATATGTAAATAATATTCATTTAGCTCTACTTCAGCATACTGATTGATTAATTCTGATATAGTGTTCAGATTTGAGGCTAATCTATTTTTTTTGCGGATGAGATTTTTTAGCTCCTGTGCTTGTGGGGAATTAATCAAGGGGTGCGAGAGGAGTGTAAAGAAAGTTTTAGAGTTAAACTTGCAGCACAGATGTTCGGCAATCAATAAAATCAGTGAAATTGCATGTTGCCCAAGAATATCGACTCCAAACAAATCGTGATAATTCAGGTTATATTTGTCCAGAAACGTGCAATATTGTTCTTTTGCCTGTTGGTTATGTGCGATGATTGCAATTTTACCGGTATTGCTTATGTTCAAGCATTTTAGTGCTATGTATTCGGCTTCATGAAAGATGTTGTCAAATTCAACGTAATCTATAGCTTGCTCCAGAACATCGGAAGAGCCAGGAACGACCAGCTTATCAATCAGGCTGGGTTTTGTTGTGCCAAGTGAGATTAGTTGATCATTATTATAATCAATTAATTTCAGTAATTTATGCGTCTGATATAGTGCATCTTCAGGAGAAAATTCAGATTTTTGATCAAAATTGGGAGTTGGAGATAATATTATATGAGCATTATTTAGCCCTGCTACATCTTTGATAAATTCATTACTCATCAAATTATTACCAGTGACTCCGGCGAGTAAAAGAGAGTCTTGTTGATTGTTTTTAAGTCGTTTTAGTTCAGCTTCGAATATTAATTTTTGATAAGAAGCACGTGTCATTTTTTGCAGGGAACTTATTTTTTCCTGCCAATTATGCAAAGCATAGCTGAGAAAATCATATATTGTATACCAGTGCTGTGGTTGATCGAGAGCCGGCAGATCTTTTAAGTCCGGTAGACTGATATTATTTGCTTCAAACTCAAAAAACAAATTGGCAAGTGATGGAGCAAGCCTAAGGCTCTGGGACAAATCATAGTTCAATTTTTTGTATGAGTGAATTGTTCCAGCCAGGGTAATTTTTTCTTCCAACTTGCTGATTGTACCAATTTGTTCAGAAGGGATCTTAAAAATTTCGTCACTTTCTGCTACCAGTTCGCCAAGTGGGATGATGGTCGGGAGTATGCCGGACTTAAGCTTTTCAATCAGCACTCTCTGCAATTCAGTGCAAAGCAAGCCGCTTGGTAATATGATTTTTAGCTTTGAAAAATCATCAGCAAAATGCGCGATAGCAAAATGTGCTACTTCGTGCAAAAACTTTTCTTTAGTACTGGATTGATAAATCTTCATTACATTAGCATAAGCATAGAATAATATATGAATCTTGCACTGGTGCAGACTGCTATGGCCAGTACAGGATTTACCCTGCAAAAACCTGCAAATAGCGTAATAAACTTACCAAAAAACGGTACTCCGCCAAGCATTAAAAATAAAGGGAGATATTTGCTACGGCGCATTTTTTCAGTGTTTATATTACCTCCTGCAACTTCTCTGGAGCTAAGAGGTGATAATATTTTGTAACAAAGGATTCCGAGTAAATAGTTGATACAGCCGGCAAACATAAATGCAAGGCTTGCTGTCAGGATGATGAGGTATGAATTATATAAACCGAAGATTTTCATCGAATGAATGGCAAGCTCTGTAGAAATGTTAAATGCAAAGTTGCTAACTAACGTATCGGTAAAAAGTAATATATATGTTTCTAGTATATCCATAGCTTTAGGTTATACAAAACTCATCTTTATATATCAATTCTTTCCAGGATTTTTATTAGTTGAATCTGCAAATTGCTTGCAAACTTACTGAGCTAGGTTTAATTTCATAAATTGTAGATTAGTAAGAACGTAAAATTTTGAGGAACAATGTTAAATATCTCTTTTGAAGAAAAGGACCTGTATGCAAATGAAGCAATAGCGGTGTTGATCAATGATCAGCTTAAGATAGACAGTGAGGTCATGGATATTGACCAAAAACATCATGGCTTAATTTCAAAAAACATCCAGGATGCAAATAAGTTCAAAGGTAAACTTGGGCAAACTCTCTCCTTAACTACGACAGATAAAGATGGTCAGCTTATGAACATCATTATCGTTGGTATTGGAGATGAAGCCGAACTTGAATCTTATCAACTGGAAGAAGTTGGTGGAAAAATATATTCCAGGGCAAAAGCAGCTAAGGCAAACTCAGTGGGAATTAGAGTGAGCAGTAGAATTGGAGAGTTTAAAGAAAATGAAGTAGCTTCGTTGCTCGCTAGTGGTGGATTGCTTGCAGCTTATAAATTTGACAAGTATCTGACCAAACAGAAAGAAGAAGAGAAGTTTGTCACATCGAATTTTAATATAATTGTTAGCGATGAACAGGCGGCGTATGACGCCTTTGAAGAGAAAAAAGCCATTGCTATGGGTGTATATTTTGCCAGAGACTTAGTAAGTGAAGTACCGAATGTGCTGTATCCGGAAAGTTATGCAGAACAGATTGTTCAGAAGCTGGAACCACTTGGTATTGATGTCGAAGTCATTGGCGAACGTGAGATGCGCAATTTGGGTATGGGAGCTATGCTTGGAGTTGGTCAAGGCTCTTCAAATGAATCCAAGCTTGTTGTAATGAAATATGATGGCGGTGTTTCGGAACAAAAGCCGGTTTGTTTCGTCGGTAAAGGAGTTACATTTGATACAGGTGGTATATCAATTAAACCATCTGCAGGCATGGGTGACATGAAGTACGATATGGGTGGTTCTGCTGCTGTTGTTGGTGCAATAAAAGCAATTGCTTTGCGTAGTGCAAAAATCAATGTTGTTGGTATAGTGGGATTAGTTGAGAATATGCCTGGTGGCAATGCTCAAAGGCCTGGTGATGTAGTAACTAGCATGTCGGGGCAGACAATTGAAGTATTAAATACAGATGCAGAAGGACGCCTGGTGCTTTGTGATTGTGTCACATATTTACAAAAGAACTTTGAACCGGATTGCATTATCGATCTTGCAACCCTCACTGGAGCAATATTAGTTGCGCTTGCGCATACTTACGCCGGTTGTTTTGCCAATGATGATGAACTGGCAGAGAAGCTGATTAGCTCGTCGCATGATACAAACGAAAAATTGTGGAGAATGCCGCTACATAAAGATTTTGATGATATGCTAAAGTCACCTGTTGCAGATATCGCAAATATCGGGGGTGAACGTGGAATGGCCGGAAGCTCTACGGCTGCACACTTTATTGGACGTTTTATTCAAGATGGTGTAAAGTGGGCTCATCTGGATATTGCTGGCATGGCTTGGGATAAGAAGGGTGAAAACCCGATTTGTCCAATAGGTGCTGTTGGTTTTGGTGTCCGGTTGCTCAATCAGTTTGTACAGGATAATTATGAATCAAAGTAAAAAGTCTCGTATATTTGTTGTGGGCAACGAAAAAGGTGGTGCTGGTAAAACCACATTCTCCATGCATTTGATTATCGGCTTACTTGATCGCGGCTATAAGATTGCGAGTATTGACACTGATTCGAGGCAACATTCATTGACGACTTATATAAATAATCGCAAAGTATATAATCAAAAAAATCCTGAGCATAAAGTTGATATGCCGTTGCATTTTCACTTAAAAGGAGTTGAACATAACTCAGCCCTGGAGAAGGCAAAGCAGGAAAAGGTGCAATTTGAACAGGCATTTAGTATGGCAAAAGATCATGCTGATTATATTGTAATCGACACTCCAGGGAGTCATACGAATTTTTCGCGTTTTGCGCATTCATACGCAGATACTGTAGTTACTCCTATCAATGATAGCTTTGTTGATTTGGACGTAGTGGCCAAAATTGATGGTGGAAATTTTGATGTATCAAAGCCTTCAATTTACAGTCAAATGTTGTGGGAGCAAAAGATGGAAAGGGCGGCAAGAGACCGGGGTTCTATTGATTGGGTGGTAGTACGCAATCGCCTGAGTTCCATCGATGCAAAGAATAAACGTGATGTTGCAGATGTTTTAGAAAAACTGTCAAAGCGTATATCTTTTCGTGTTGCCCCTGGTTTTAGTGAGCGGGTCATATTTAGAGAGTTATTTCCACATGGTCTGACATTGCTTGATTTAAAGAAAACTAATTTTATAAAGTCATTCAGCCTATCTCACGTGGCAGCAAGGCAAGAGATTAGAAGTTTTTTAGATAGTTTGGGAGTTTAAAAAATTATAGCTAATAATGTTGTATATCTCGATAGTTTTATCAGTAATTTTGGTAGTTGCCCTTGCCTATGTTGTTCATAAAAACATAAGTTTGAAAGTGCAAATGAAGTTTTTGGGCGATGCTTCCAGTGCCTATGAAATTGAAACCAGCGTGCTTGCAAATGAAAAAATTGAGTATATACGAAAGATTGAGCAGCAATCATCGCAGTTAAAACATCAAGAGAAATTTATTGAAGATTTTGAAAAGCTTAGAGCGGATTCCAATCAATCGACGAAAGCAGCTTTGTTTGATCTCGGGAATGAATTATCCAGGCAGTTAATAGAGATTCACAAGAAGGAAAACAGGGAAAGTCGGGAATTTTCTGAAAAAAATATAAAAGATACAGCAAAAAGGTTCAATGCTGAATTTGAACGAGTCGTCAATATGGTCGGCGCCTTGAGTAAAGAAGTTTCTCAATCTAAAGACACGGTTGATGTAATCAAGAACTCGTTATTATCGCCTTCTGGTGCCGGTAGTTTGGCTGAAATCACTCTTGAGAATATTCTCAAATCATCTGGTCTTAGAGTGACTCTTGATTTTATTATGCAATATAGTCTAGCGTCAGAAGATAATACGGTACTGCGGCCAGATGCAGTGATTTTTTTGCCGAATAATAAGTTGATGGTAGTGGATGCGAAGGCGTCAAAATTTTTGGTGGATGATCAGGATGATTTAAAAAACCTGGCTAGAACCATGAATTCTCATTTGCGCTCTTTGAGTGCTAAAGGATATGCTGAAATATTGAGAGAAAGTCTTGAGAAGAAGGAAAATAATCTCGAAAATGTTGTGACCTTAATGTTTCTACCGTCAGAGCATGCCATAGAGAAGATAATCGAGGCAGATAAAGATTTTATGGACAAAGCCTGGAAGGCGAATATTTTTCCAGTCGGGCCGGCTGGTCTTATGAATATGCTGTCATTTGCAAAGTTTCAGATTTCTGAACAAATGATGATGCATAATCATCAGCAAATTATTGAAGAAGTAAAAAAACTAATAGCGTCTGTTAGCACTATGTCTGAGCATTCAGCAAGGCTTGGTAGCAGTATTTCCAATGCAGTTAATCATTACGATAAATTTGCGGCTTCCTTCAACCGGAATTTTTTATCCAAAGCACGTAATATCAGCAAAATGGGTATAGATGGTGGTTTGAAGAAAACGCATGAGGCGTTACAGCGTTTTCAGGTAGTGACCTCAAAATCTGAACTTATAGAGATGGAGTCGGAAAATGAGACAGATGCAATAAAACAATTAGAAGAGGTTTGAGTTAAATCATCCAGTAACAACTTTGTTTCTACCGGTTTCTTTTGCTTTATAAAGTGCTTTATCAACTCTGCTGATCAAATCTTCAACTGATTCGTCTGACTTAAGTTCAGCGATGCCTATAGAGGTAGTTTCTTTTAAGGGTTGTTCCTGACCTGGGACTACAAAATCAATTGCTTCAATGGTAGCTCTGGTTTTTTCGGCTATTTTTATGCCATCTTTAAGTTCAACCTTGCTTAGCAAAACTACAAATTCTTCTCCGCCATATCTTGCAATAAGATCGGTAACTCGGAAGGAAGATTTAAGCGTCTCTGAAAGTGTTCTCAAAACCGCATCACCTGCCTGGTGTCCATAAGTATCATTTACTTTTTTGAAATGATCCATATCCAGCATCATCATGCACATTTTTTGTCCAGAATCTTTGGACTTCTCGGACATTTGCTTGATGTGTATATCAAAATAGCGTCGGTTGAATACTCCAGTTAGACCGTCTTTAGTAGATAAATCAACGCTTTCTTCCAGTTCGGTACGCAAATCGTCCTGGTATTGTTTTCGTCGAAGCTGAGTTTTAACGCGAGCCTGCAGTTCACTTTCATCAACCGGGTAAATGAAATAGTCATTAATCCCAAGCTCCATGCCTTTGATGACCATAGAAATATTTTCTTCTTCAGCAAGCAACATGAGTACAGAGTTTTTAAAAACGGGTTTTGAGCGAAGCATTACGCCAATCCGCAGCGGGTCTTCTACATCAATTTGGCAGCTAATGATTACTAAATCTGGGATAAATGATCCAAGACCATCAATATTGTCGGGTGAGGAAAGTACCTGAACCTGCTTGCTAAGAGAACTCAAACTTGTCTTAATATTTTTTGCCTGAATGACATCATCATCCAGAAGTAAAATTTTACTGTTACTAAAATTTTCTTTCAATTCAATAACCTGACCTCCGAGTTCAGCTGCGGTTTCGTTTCTAAGTTTGAGCTCGTCGATTACTGTTTTCATACGGGTTAAGGACTTTACCCTTGCAAATAAAGCAGTATCGTTGATGGGTTTGGTTAGAAACTCGTCTGCTCCAGCTTCCAGACCTTTAATTCTATCTTCAATATCAGTAAGTGCCGTTACCATGACCACAGGGATATGAGTGGTTTTAGGATTGGATTTAATTTTTTTGCACGTTTCAAATCCATCCATTTCTGG
This sequence comes from uncultured Rickettsiaceae bacterium, assembly GCA_905479865.1. Lineage (GTDB taxonomy): Bacteria > Pseudomonadota > Alphaproteobacteria > Rickettsiales > Rickettsiaceae > Megaera_A. The sequence goes on from CAJQOD010000014.1 coordinate 23,529, forward strand.
CATCATTACATCTAGCAGTACTATATCCACCTTGTTTTGCTCAAGTGCTTTAAGAGCCTGAATTCCATTAGTTGCAGTCAGAACGGTATAGTATTCACTAAGTAATTTTGCTTCAAGCAGTTTTACATTGGCGTCCAAATCGTCTACTACTAATATTGTTGCTGTCATCGTTGTACTAAGGGTTTTGAGTTGATAAAATTATCAATTGCCTTGAAAAAACTGTCAATTGAAAACGGTTTCGAGAGGTATATGTCATTCTTCATCACAAATGCTGTTATCGTAATGATTGGAATATATTTTGTTACGGTGTTTTTTTTAAGAGCTTTAATAAGGTTGATTCCTGAAATACCGCCGTTGAGTTGAATGTCCATAAGAATCGGATCTGACTTTTCCCTTGAGGTAATTTCGGTTACTCCAACGCTGTCTTTAGATGTAACAACTTCACATTTTTTGGTCATCAGTAAATCATAAAATAATTTTAAGTTTAAATCATTATTTTCAACAACCAGGACTTTCTCCATAAAATATCAATCATATATTAAGGGAGGATAAGTATATTTAACGTAACTTATCGACACCCTATAAATTAACATTATAACATAACGGGCATCTGTGCAAGTAAGCTTCGTATGGAAAGCTTACAATTTTATTTCTTTATGATCTTATAGTAGTTTTAAAGAATTGGCGTTTCTTGCCAGGAACTCTGTTTTGTTTGTATGAAAGAGTTTATTTCAAAATCTTTGATGTGACTTTTATTTAATAAAGTATTTATCTCGGAAGATTGTATGTTTTGTACTTCATCAAATAAAAATAGTATTTTTTGTAAATTTTGCGGTCGTATTTTACTCTGCTTGGAGATTGCTTCGAGAATGATCGGCTTTGTTGCATTGACAAAAATTATTATCTCTGCCTGATTATAGTCCCCTATATTATGGGTTATATAAATAGGTTGTTTTTCCGGCAGTGGATCAGTGTTTGTAGCGTGTGGCAGGAAGTGCTTTTTTGAATAAGTCCATAGCACTCTGTCAAGGCTTTGGGAGTAATCTTCGTTTGTGGTGAAGATATTGGTTTTTAAATCACTGTAATAACATTTTTCTACCAGTTGACAGAAAGTTTTGGGTAGTTGATTTTGTGTGGTTTGATAGCAGCTGATTTTTATCATTGTATTCTCATCTAAAACTTGTGTTAAATAAACAAAATTATATGGTTCCTCCTTGCATACTGCAGATTCTGAAGTATAATTTCACTATTCTGATAAGCGTTTAAGTAACTTAAGGTAGGAAAACATACCATGTTAAGATGTACATATATAGTACTTATTTGCAATCATGAGAGCAATATTCCAGACTTAGTCGATTCGCTTAAAAAAATCAGTGGAAATTTTCGTAAAGAATTCATTTTTGTTGATGATGGAAGTGTAGATGATTCACTCAATATTCTGAAATTGGCTGTTAATGATATGCCAAGAACTACGATCATTACCCAGGAAAATCAAGGTCCTTCTATCAGCATCAATAAAGCTTCCAGTCTAGCTACCGGTGACTACATACATTTTGTAGAAGGTAATGAAATATTGTATCCTGAATCTACAACTCTGCTTATAGAAGCTAGTTTAAAACTGGGTACGCAGGTATCCGTTGGGCTAGTATCTTCTGAGCCACAGGGGCATAGTGTAATAGGTACTTCTGCTAAATTAATTGATGCTCCGCTAAATGCAATATTGGTTAATAAATTACCTGTGGTACGAGAGATTGGTAAATCGGGTTCACTTGTGCATAGTTATTTACTGGAAAAAATCGGCAAAGCGGATAGCAGTATATACACTCAAAATATGTCACTTTCTTTGCGATGTGCGAAATATAGTAGATTTGCGTATGTGGCTGAGAATGTTTCCAAGGTTTCTGAGCGACATCAAAATGCAGAGAGCAACTTCGTGTCATATAATAATTTGAAAGCGATATATAATTTTGCTAAAGCTAATCCCGATCTTTTTGTCAATCTGATTCCTGAGCTTCTTAGTGTCTTGAGCCATGAGGTTACGACGCGTGGCAATAAAATCAATTACTCTGTTAAATCTTTGACCAGTAAATATATAAAATCTCTAACTTTAGAAAAAGTTCTTAAAATATATAAGCAGGAATTAGACAGATTATTTTAAAAAAACAACAAAATACCCCTTGAAGTAAATTTTTCACAGCATATATAAGTAAGTACAGATCGGCGTAAGCTAATCTAAAATCAATAAATATAAGAGGTTACAAATGAAATTTAGACCATTACATGATCGTATTGCAATTCAACCGCTTGCAAGTGAAGAAAAAACTACCGGCGGAATAATTATTCCAGATAGTGCTCAGGAAAAACCAATACAAGGTAAAGTGGTAGCTGTTGGAAATGGAACCAGAGACACAAATGGTAATATTATCCCATTGGAAGTTAAAGTAGGTGACGTCGTCATATATGGAAAATGGGGTGGAACAGAAGTGAAAATTGATGGCCAGGACCTTATCATTATGAAAGAGAGTGATGTAGTTGGCATTCTTCCGAAATAATCTAGTTAATAATATCATTTTAAAAAGGAGAAATAAATTATGGCAAAGCAAATTAAATATGGGACTAAAGCCCGCGAAGAAATGATCAAGGGCATTGATATTTTGGCAAATACAGTGAAAGTTACGCTGGGGCCAAAAGGACGTAATGTTGCGATTGAACAATCTTTCGGTTCACCAAGATTAACCAAAGATGGTGTCACTGTGGCAAAAGCAATTGAGCTAAAAGATGTTAATCAGAATCTGGGTGCCCAACTGGTAAAATCGGTAGCAAGTAAAACTGCTGATACTGCAGGTGATGGTACAACAACAGCAACAATTCTGACTCAGTCTATTGTTAAAGAAGGCAATAAGTCAGTCGCAGCCGGCTTTAATCCAATGGATTTGAAAAGAGGCATAGATTTAGCAGTAGAGCATGTGCAATCGGCCATAAAAAAATCCAGCAAGGAAATTAGTACGCAAGAAGAAATCGCGCAAGTTGGTACAATCTCTGCAAATGGTGATAAGCAAATTGGTGAGCAAATCGCTCTGGCTATGAAAAAAGTAGGTAAAGAAGGAGTAATCACCGTTGAGGAGGCAAAGAATTTCGGTTTTGAAGTTGATGTGGTTGAAGGGATGATGTTTGATAGAGGTTATCTGTCTCCATATTTCGTTACAAACTCTGAAAAAATGACCGCTGAACTTGATAATCCATATATTCTGATTTTCGAAAAAAAGCTGTCAACATTGCAGCCAATGCTTCCTGTGCTTGAATCCGTTGTTCAGTCATCAAGACCATTGCTTATTATTGCAGAAGATGTTGAAGGTGAGGCACTTGCTACTTTAGTTGTAAATAAAATCAGAGGTGGTCTGAAAGTCGCTGCTGTGAAAGCTCCCGGCTTTGGCGATAGAAGAAAAGCCATGCTAGAAGATTTAGCAATTCTAACTGGAAGTCAGATGGTTAGTGAAGATTTAGGCATGAAGCTGGATAATGTTGATCTTTCCATGCTTGGAAGTGCGAAAAAAGTTAAAATTTCTAAAGAAGATACTATTGTTGTTGATGGTGCTGGAAGCAAGGTTGATCTTGAAGCAAGATGTGGTCAGATTCGTCAGCAAATTGCCGAGGCAACATCCGACTATGACAAAGAAAAGTTACAGGAAAGATTAGCCAAGCTTGTTGGCGGTGTTGCTGTACTGAAAGTTGGCGGAGCAACAGAAGTTGAAGTTAAAGAAAGAAAAGATCGTGTTGAGGATGCATTACATGCAACTAGAGCTGCTGTTGAAGAAGGTGTGGTTTCCGGTGGTGGAACAACATTATTTTATGCTGCAAAAACTTTGGAAAACCTGAAAGGCAAAAACGACGATCAGCAAGCCGGTATTAATATTGTTAAAAGAGCATTGCAGGCTCCGCTTCGTCAGATTGCAGAAAACGCAGGCATTGATGGTGCGATTGTTGTTGGTAAGCTTGAAGGGGAGAAGTCAAATTCCATGGGTTTCAATGCACAGGATATGGACTATGTCGACATGTTCAAAGCTGGTATTATTGATCCAACCAAAGTGGTGCGTACTGCTCTGCAAGATGCAGCATCAGTGGCGTCCTTGATAATCACCACTGAAGCGTTGATTACAGCAGATCCGTCTGTTAAAGAAGATGCTCCAGCCGGTGGTGGAATGCCAGGTGGTATGGGCGGAATTGGTGGAATGCCAGGTATGGGATTCTAGTATAGGTTATCTAGCTAGAGACTGGAAATCTGTTAGTGAACACTTGGTTTTGCGATAATAAATAGATTGCTTCGCTTACGCTCGCAATGACAGTTCTTTGTTAAAACGATTTGCAATGACGAGCAATAGTTTGTTTTATCCTGAACAGCCTGGAGGTTTTGAATATAGTGTATGTACTATAATTAAAGTCGTCACCTGCGAGTGTGGGGCGGAGCAATCCATTGAACATTTTGGCATGTTTAAGCGTTGCTTGTTTGAAAATATACAGTAATGGCATAGTGCTGATTACAACATAAATTATTTACATTACTTAGCTATGTCCTTATTCAAAAAAGCCACCCTTGTGTTTATAATAGCCACGTTTCTTGGTAACTTAAACCCAGCAATAGCTGCAAAATCAAAACGTGGGTCACTAAGAAGTTTTGGTGATTATGCGCAAATAATTAATCCGCTCATTACCGGTGGTTTAGCTTCTCAGGAAAAAGGTTTCGGACATTTTGCAATAATTTATGGGCAGAGCTTTCTTGCTATGCATAGCATAAAATATGTCGCTGATAAAAATAAATGGAAGCCAGGCAAACGTCCTGCCATTGATGGAAAGAGGGATCGCTATGATGGTATGCCCTCAGGTCATACTAATTCTGCATGGATTGCAGCCTCTTATGTGCGGACTTTTTCTGAAGAGAATAAATATTTATCGATTCCGCTTTATATCACAGCTGCTGTTACCGGTTACAGTAGAGTGCATGCAAAAGAACATACTACGGCTCAGGTGATTGCAGGCGCAGCTCTGGCTGAAATTGTCACCTATATAAACAGTAAGCTCGACTGGAGCAATGATTATAGATCCAGCAATTTCTACATTGGTGGCGATGAAGTCTCGGCCAGTTTTGAGTTTAGATTCTAGTCTATTGCCTCTTTCAAGTTTCTCCAAACAAAGTTGTTTGCACATTATTTGTCCGTGATGGGGATGGAAGACCCAGATGTCTAAAGGCGTTATCGGTAATTACCCGTCCTCTTGGTGTGCGTTGCAAAAGTCCGATTTGTATAAGATATGGTTCGATTGCTTCTTCGATGGCATCGCGTTGTTCTGATAGCGCAGCAGCTATAGTTTCAACGCCTACCGGTCCGCCGTTATAATTGTCGCAGATGAATTTTAAATAGCGATAATCATTGCTATCAAGTCCTGCCTTATCAACTTCCAAGCGGTTCAGCGCATTGTCTGCAATTTTTTCATCAATTTCTGTTTTATTATCAACTGATGCGAAATCTCGTACTCTTTTCAGCAGCCTAAGTGCGATTCTTGGTGTCCCACGTGAGCGTTTGGCTATTTCTTCGGCACCTTTTGTGGTGATTTTCGTGCTAAGTAACTCCACGGCTCTGTTTATGACTTGCACCAACTCATTTGTTGTATAAAAATTTAAACGCAAAGGGATGCCGAATCGATCTCGAAGCGGGTTGCTGAGTAAGCCTAGTCTTGTAGTAGCACCAATTAAAGTAAAGCGTGGTAAGTCGATTCTAACTGATCTTGCAGCCGGCCCTTCACCAATTATAATGTCTAGCGAGAAATCTTCCATTGCCGGGTAGAGAATCTCTTCAATATTGGTGTTGAGTCTATGGATTTCGTCGATAAAAAGCACGTCATTTTCTTGCAAGTTAGTCAAGATAGCAGCAAGGTCTGCAGCTTTTGATAATGTTGGGCCGGAAGTAGCTTTAAAGTTGACTCCCATTTCTCTGGATACTATATGTGCAAGCGAAGTTTTTCCAAGACCTGGAGGGCCATAAAATAAAGTATGATCTAGTGCCTCTTTTCTATTTTGTGCAGCCTGAATGAAGACACTGAGGTTAGATTTGATATGTTCCTGGCCAACAAAATCCTGTAAAAAAGCAGGACGTAGAGAAAAATCCGCATCTGTTACAAGTTCATCGCCAGATAAAATTTCTTTTGTCATATTACTTGTCAGCTCCATTCTTTAGTGTCAACCTTATAAGCTCATTAATTGGCATATCCGGGTTGCCAGCTAGTACTGAGCTGACCCTGTCTTGAGCATCGATTTTATTGATGCCCAGGCTAACTAGAGCGGAGATGGCATCGCCCGCCGTGGTTGCTGCTGGAGTAGTGCTGCGGTATGATGTTCTGGAAATGACCACTCCACCAGTTGCTATAAATTTGTCCTTTAGTTCGGTGATTATGCGCTCTGCCAGTTTTTTCCCAACGCCCGAGACTGCATTAAATGCGGTTTTATCTTCAGCAGAAAGTGCTAGCTCAATTTCCTCTGGTGTTAGATGAGAAAGTATTGCCAGTGCCATTCTGGTGCCGACCCCTTTAACTGATTGCAGAGTGGTGAAGATGGATTTTTCTTCCAGATTATAAAAACCATACAGGTGAATGTGATCTTCCCGCACATGCGTTTCTATCAGTAACTCGCCATGTTCGCCTGGTGATAGTCTGCCAAGAGTTTTGCCTGAACAATAAACAAGGTAGCCAACTCCATTTACATCAATAATGAAGTGGTCATCGTAAACTGACTCAATCTGCCCTTTAAGTTTTCCTATCATGCAATAATCTAGTTGTATATATAGTGTTTGCTATATAATATCAGTCAGGAAAAAATACGCAATTAATTCTGGTGCAAATCTTGAAGCTCAAGGAATATAGTTCTTATATCATAGCATTTTGTGCGACTATTGTTCGTTATTATGATTATGCCTTATTTGGCCTTTCAGCTTCTGTAATTTCAAAAACTTTCATGCCTGGGGCAAATGATAGTGACCAGATGCTAGCGTTTTTTGCCGTGTTTAGCATCGCTGTTCTTGCGCGTCCGTTAGGCTCGATTTTATTTGGTAAAATAGGGGATAAAGCAGGTAGGGTTGTCAGTGTAAAAATTGCTACTGTAATTGCTGCTATTTCTACAAGTCTAATTGCAATAATTCCAAGTTTTGACTCTGTGGGCTGGTTTGCAGTCATTTTTCTAACTCTTTGCCGTATGTTATTTATGATGAGTTTGGCCGGAGAGATAGATGCAATTAAGATTTATGTTGCTGAGAAAGTAAGTAAGAAGAGAAGGCATTTTACAGCCGGCATAATTTCCTTTTCCTCGCAGGCAGGAGTGTTATTGGCATCGATGATGTATCATTTGACAATTAGCGTTGAAGAAATCCAATGGCTCTGGAAGATGAATTTTGTATTTGGTGGAGTCCTTGGTGTACTTGTAGTGATGATGCGGGGTTATCTGCAAGAAAGTGAGGCTTTTTTGCATAGCAGATCCAAGTCAGAAGAGAATTTGAATGCCGGTATTATAACAATTATTGGTAATAATAAATTAAAGTTTTTTCTTGCAACTATTATCAATGGTATGCTCGGTGGCGGATATCATTTTCTTATAATATTTCTTGGTACGTTTGCTGCAAATATTGTAAATATTATGCAACCGGAACAGGCAACATTGAGCAATATCGGAATTATAGCACTGTATGGAGTAGCCTGTTTGCTGTCTGGTTATATGGCAGATAAAGTTAAAATGGTCATACAAACGACGATAGCACTGACCTGTAGTATCATTTGTGTTTTAATCATGGAATTCATGTTGGAAATGAATGTATTTGTACGGACTTTACACTACGTGCTGGCTTTTATTGCACCTTTTTATACAATACCATGTGCGATCAAGGTGCAATCTTTGTTTACCACGGGTACCCGGATGAGAATGTTTAGTCTTTCGCACTCACTGGGCAGTATGTTATTTTCATCCACTACCCCATTTATTTGTATGTTGCTCTGGAGATCAACGGGATTATTCTCCGTAGTACTGACATATTTTTTACTCCAATTAGGAATATTGTTTTTTGCTCTTATTTCTATAACCAAAAAAGATTACACTAATATGTTTGAAACATAAAATAATGCATTGATATTGGTTTAGTAGGAAAGATAAAATAAATTTTGTATTTAGGTATCAAAAATAGTGACGGTGGTATGTTTTGCTGCTATCTTTTGCTCTGTAAAATTATTTAGACAGCTTATAGATACCATAAATATGTCATTGGACCTTAAGATTGTAAAAAATTATTCGCACGCATTGTTTGTCAGTGCAAAGGCACTGTCGAAAGAAAATAAAATTTTAGAGCAAATTTCAATGTTTGCGCACCTGATTCAAGAAAATTCAACAGTTAGGAATGCTCTGTGTTCACCGGTTATAGATCGTGCAGTCAAAGTAAAATTGGTTGATCTGGTTGCAACTAAACATAAATTTGAAGAAACATCCAAACAGTTCTTATACGCATTGATCAAAAACGCCAGATGTATATTGTTGCCACAGATAGCTGGTACATTAGATGAGCTGATCGCAGCAACTAACGGCGTTAAATCGGCTGAGGTTTCGTCTGCATTCAAGCTTGGCAGGAAAGAAATTAAATTCATTCAGGGATTTTTAGAGACGGAGCTTGGCCAAAAAATTGAACTCATAGCTAATGTAAACCCATCTCTGATAGGTGGGGTGATTATAAAATATGACAGTAATCTTATAGATTGTTCTGTGCAAGGAGCATTGGATAGGATAAAAAAGGTAGCAGTAAAATCAAAAATATAATTTATTGTGGATGCACAAAGTGATTGTTTTGCATCTGGAGTTTTATATTAAATTTTCTTTTTAATTAAGGAGTTTTAGAAAATGAAGTTAAAACCTTCGGAAATATCAGAGATTTTAGAACGTGAAATCGGTAATATCGAGCAGCTTGGAGAGTTGCAGGAGGTCGGTTATGTAATCACAGTTGGTGATGGTATTGCCAAAGTTTATGGTATGGATAATGTGCAAGCCGGTGAAATGGTCGAGTTCGATTCCGGCGTTAAAGGTATGGCATTGAACCTAGAGACTGATATGGTTGGTGTTGTGATCATGGGTGATGACAGCACAGTTCGCCAGGGTGATAAGGTCAAGAGAACCGGTGATATTTTACAGACTCCAACAGGTATGCCAATGGTAGGTAGAGTTGTTGATGCTCTTGGAAAGCCAATTGATGGTAAAGGTGATATAGTTACTAAAGAATATAGCCGTGTTGAGGTTAAAGCTCCTGGAATTATCGGCAGAAAAAGTGTGCATGAGCCGGTACAAACAGGCATTAAGGCAATCGATGCGCTGATTCCGATTGGTCGCGGCCAGAGAGAGTTAATCATTGGTGATCGTCAGACCGGTAAAACAGCAATAGCAATTGATACTATTATCAATCAGAAGCCGGCACATTTGGCAGATAATGAAGCTGAAAAAATTTACTGTGTATATGTGGCCATCGGTCAGAAAAGGTCAACTGTTGCTCAGATCGTAAAGAAACTGGAAGAAGCTGGAGCGATGGAATATACTACGGTAGTTGCAGCGACTGCTTCAGACCCGGCGCCGTTGCAATTCCTGGCTCCGTACACTGGATGCGCTATTGGTGAATATTTTAGGGATAATGGCAAGCACGCACTGGTTATTTATGACGATCTAACCAAACATGCTGTTGCATACCGTCAGATTTCACTGTTACTTAGAAGACCTCCAGGGCGTGAAGCTTATCCTGGTGATGTATTCTACCTGCACTCAAGATTGCTGGAGCGTGCCGCAAAATTATCTGATGATAAAGGTGGTGGGTCGCTGACAGCACTGCCGATAATTGAAACCCAGGCCGGTGACGTATCTGCGTATATTCCAACCAATGTGATTTCAATTACCGATGGTCAGATTTTTCTGGAAAGCGAATTGTTCTATAAAGGTATCAGGCCAGCGGTAAATGTTGGTATATCGGTAAGTCGTGTGGGTTCAGCTGCGCAAATTAAAGCGATAAAAAAAGTGTCGGGCTCAATGAAGCTGGAGCTTGCTCAGTTCAGAGAGATGGAAGCATTCGCTCAATTTGGATCAGACTTGGATGCTTCAACTCAGAAACTGATTCATCACGGTCAAAAATTAACTGAATTATTAAAGCAGGCACAATATGCTCCGTTCGTTGTTGAAGAGCAAGTGGTGAGTTTGTATGCAGGTGTGAAGGGTTATCTTGAAAAGATAGATGTATCACGAGTGCGCGAGTTTGAGGGTAAGTTACTTGATGATATACGATTAAAAGGCGATGATATTTTATCTTCCATCAGAGAAGAGAAGCAGCTGAATGAGGAAGTTGAAACAAAGCTTAAATCTTACCTTGGCAAATTTGTTGAAGAATTTTTAGGCAATTAATGCAATTAAGGAAAAATGTCAGGTCTAAAACAACTTAGAAATAGAGTCAAGAGTATTAAATCTACTCAGAAAATCACCAAAGCAATGCACGTGGTTTCTGCTGCGAAGCTGAAAAAGGTGAAGGAGCAGGCTGAGAATTTAAACGAATATTCTTCAGTGCTTGGAGATATTATGCACGATATTTCTACAGGTGGTAACTTAATGGATTTGCCAGCGAATGATCGTAAGTTTTTTAGCAAAACTCTGAAAGAGATGACGCACTTATTAGTTGTAATGACGTCTGAACGAGGGCTTTGTGGTGGTTTTAATTCTAGTGTTATCAGGCGGGTCAAAAAAGATATAAAAAAGCTGCAAAAAGAAGGCAAACAAGTAAAACTCATTGTGATAGGTAAAAAAGGTAGTGATGCTCTTAAAGGAAAGTACTCTGGTATGATAGAGGAATATTACCATAACACTAGGGGAAATGTAGAATGTATATCTCGAGAAGTTAAGAATAAGATTATTGAGCTAGTAGAAAACGATGAAGTCGGTGCCTGTTATATGTATTATAACAGGTTTAAAAATGCTATGACTCAAGTTCTGACTAAAGAACGCATTTTGCCAGCAAAAAACACTGGTGATGCTAAGACAAGCACTGTTTCTGAGTATGAGTATGAAGGAGATAACCTGGTGCATGATGTTATTAATTTATATATAAGTGGTGAGATTAATTATGGTTTGTTGCAAAGCAGAGCCAGTGAAGAAGGTGCAAGAATGACGGCGATGGATAATGCGACCAGAAATGCCGGCGAACTGGTCGATAAGCTCACTCTGAAGTTGAATAGATCGCGTCAGGCAATTATTACTACTGAGCTTACGGAGATTATCTCCGGAGCTGAGGCTGTATAAACTAGAGAGGAGATAAAGGATGCCATTTTTAAATATACAACTAATGAAGGGCAGAACGATTGAGCAAAAACGCACGCTTGTTGCAAGTGTTACAAAGGCAGTCTGTGAATCAATAGATACTGTGCCTGCTAAGGTACGGATCGTTTTATCGGAAATGGATGCAGAGGATTGTGCTACTGCGGGAGTATTATTAGCAGATAAGGATGAGTCACATTGTAAATATGCTAAAAAATAAGGCAGTTTTTTTAATTATTTGGTTGATAGGTTGTAAAAATGGAAAATAAAAAAGGAAAAATCACTCAAATTATCTCAGCAATTGTTGATGTAAAATTTGACGGTGGTGCTGGGCTTCCTAATATTTTAAATGCACTTGAATGCAAAAATAATGGTCAAAAGCTGGTGCTTGAGGTCGCACAGCATATTGGTGATAGCACAGTACGTTGTATTGCTATGGATTCAACGGATGGTTTAACCCGTGGCATAGTGGTGACCGATACCGGTAAGCCGATACAGGTTCCAGTTGGTGTTGGCACATTAGGGCGTATTATGAACGTAGTTGGTGAGGCAGTTGACGAACAAGGTCCAATCAAGACTAAAACGTTTTCTTCGATTTATCGTGATGCTCCGGCATTTGATGAGCAATCTACAGAAAGAAGCATTCTGGTAACAGGTATTAAAGTTGTTGATTTGTTAGCACCATACGCAAAAGGTGGTAAAATTGGATTGTTTGGCGGCGCAGGTGTTGGTAAAACTGTTATTATCATGGAGTTAATCAATAATGTTGCAAAAGCACATGGTGGATATACGGCATTTGCAGGTGTCGGTGAGCGTACAAGGGAAGGAAATGACCTTTATCATGAGATGATAGATTCCGGTGTTATTAATCCGGATAAGCTTGAAGAGTCAAAGGTAGCACTCGTATATGGACAGATGAATGAGCCACCGGGGGCGCGTGCAAAAGTAGCACTTACAGGCCTGACTGTAGCGGAATATTTTCGAGACCTTGATGGTGGTCAGGATGTACTGTTTTTTGTTGATAATATA
>CAJQOD010000015.1 GCA_905479865.1 uncultured Rickettsiaceae bacterium
AGCAGTACGACTGCGGCAATCCATTCATCATTACAAAATACCTGAGGCCTTGTATATAGATTGCTTCGCTCTGCGCTCGCCAATGACAAAACCGTTAAGTCTCCATTAATACACCATGTAAAAAAGCACTGTCACCTGCGAAGGAGTGGTAGCGACTGCGGCAATCCATTCATCATTACAAAATACCTGAAGCCTCGTATATGGATTGCTTCGCCCTGCGCTAGCAATGACGATGTTGTACTTTAAGAAAAGTCTGTATGACACATATCTCCCAACATCACCACTTTCTTCGAACGCCATATTCAGCCTGACAATGCCCCGCAGCATCACAATACAATAACACCTGTTTATGACGCCAGATATGCCGGTTACTTATTATATGATTACCAACAGAGCATTGCAGTTTCTTCGAGGTAATAATCTGTACATCAGCATTTGAGCATTTCCAGTAATTCAGCGATATGGTTTTACCTGATGGAAGAGTAAACAACTGATCACTCCAGGCGATCTTTTGATTTTTTATATATGTTTCTTTTTGCCCATACCAACTAATCCAGTAATCTGATACAAACTGCGGCAAAGCATCATGTGCATATATTTCCAACTGGTTTTTATCATTTTTTATTCCCACTATTTTTAGTGTGTGATCATAAATAAAATCCGGCTTTTTGACGGGAAACATTAGCAATAACGAACAGGCCATTATTATAAGACCGGCAAATCTCCACCTGGTTTGCCATAGACAAATCCAGAAAAATCCAAAGGTAAATATAAGTAAACTTAAAGGCGATATATGACCAGTTACCAACACGGCAGAAGGAAGCTCCACAATATAAGCTGCCATATCAATAACTACTGAAATAAAGAATCCTAAAAATTTTAGAGCAAACCCATCCAGCGAAACAGGCATTAGCATGACTGACAGCAATGCAAGAGGCATCATAAAAAATGACATTAGCGGCACAGCAACCAGATTCATTAAGACAGAGTAGCTGGCAAACTTATAAAAATGATAAATAACAAAGGGAGCAGTGACGGTACTGGCCAGGAAGCTGGAATATATATTGGCAAATATATAAAATTTGACAGATGCAATCATCCCTTTGCTTTTGCCCAATATATGCTTATTCCTGAGATAAAATTCATAGCCAGAGATTAAACATAACACCGCAGCAAATGATAGCTGAAAGCTTGGGTGGAATACATATTCAGGCAAAAATACCAGAATTAAAAACGCTGCAATCATTACCGAGCGTAACGGGTACGGCGTCCTACCAAGCATAATTGCTACAATAAAAATAGAAGTCATAATAAATGCACGTGTTGCTGCAATATTACCACCACTTATCTGTAGATACAGAAAGCTGCCAATAATTGAAATGCAGGCTGTAATTACTTTTATATTGGTATTATAGGCAAGATAATTCGAGCAATTCAATAGCATACGACTGGTCACAAAAAATATCATTGCCACAAGTGAAAGATGCAACCCTGATACACTCAAAATATGCGCTACACCACTATTCCTCATATTCTCGGCAACCTCTTTAGGCATAGCTTTCGTCTCACCAATCAAAATAGCAGCTGCAAAATTTCCACGCTCAGCACCAAGTGTTTCAATTAGTCTATGGTATATTTTCTGCCTAAGCCCTTGAATATACTCATTAAAGAAGTTTTTTTTATTGTCTACTATTTCTGGATTCGTGAGTGCATAGCCACTAGCTTCAATTCCCAACATATACATATAAAATCCGAAATCATAAGTACCCGGAAGAACGCTTGCCTGCAGCGGAAATAGTTTTGCCTTAAGCCTCACTATATCACCATAACTCAGCTCAGTAGCTAATTTACTAGCGATATTAATTCTTATTTTGTTAAGCTGCGTTTTATTATTCAAAATTATATCTTTGATCGTAACCTGGGTACCTCGCAAACTTGGTTTGATATGCTCAACCTGACCAGAGAGTTCTGAAACTATGACTTTCTGTATGGGCTTAGTAGGTACGCCAGATATACGAATATTACTTACCAATGTACCAATAGCAAATACAAGCAGGCAGTTACTGATAAAGAACAGCAATAAATTTCTCCTGCGAAAAAAGCCGGATAAAACAGCTAATGCTAAGAGAACAATGAGGATGCTATAGATTGAGTAAATAAAGTCAGATTGAAAAAAGAATATAATTCCAAATATAAAACTAACGAAATACCATAAACTTAAATAATGATATTCTTCTTCTAGTTTATTATGAGTATAACGAGCAATCATTAAACCATATCAACGATTGTTTTTGCGGCTAACATGGAAGGTTTTTTATTTGAATTAAAGCCTATAAGTTTCAAAATTTTCTGGGCTTCGGTAACTTGGCTATTGGATTTTTTATCGTCATTCAACAGATCACTTAAAGCAGGAACAATATTCTCAGAACAAAACTCTGATTGGATATATTCGGGTATAATCTCTCTATCTGGAATAATATTGATCAAGGAAGCGTATCTCACTTTAATAAGCATCTTCAACAACAAAAAGCTCAATGAGTTTAATTTATATCCCACAATCATTGGTGTACATGATGCTGCAATCTCTAGCGTATTAGTACCGGATTTTGCAAGTGCGCAATCACTCGCAGCAAAGACCCTCAAACGATCAGTCGAAAAACTGTAATCAAACTGAACTCCATTTAAGAATTTTGAAATCGTACGTATCCTGGATTCGTCTGGCTGCACGAATATCACTTTGATTTTGTGAGTTGTCGATAATTCATCAAAAACCTTCCTGATAATAGGCATATGCCTGGTAATTTCTCCTTTCCTGCTACCAGGTGTTACCGCAATGGCTTTTGTTTCATCATTAATATCCATCTCTTCTCTAAGACCTGATGAGCTCTTATAAAATGCCTGCTCTAAAACCGGATGCCCGATACAGGTGCTAGATAGCCCTTTAGCTGTGAAATATTCCGGTTCAAATGGAAGCAATGTAAGCAAATGGTCATACATCCTGGCATATTTTTTTGCTCTGCCAGGTTTATAAGCCCAAACCGAAGGAGCTACAATATGTACTAACTTGATATGAGCAGCCATTTCTCTGACTTTTTCAGCTACTCGAAAAGTAAATCCGGGAGAATCAATAGTAATTACTACCTGCGGACTTTTAACTAAAATATCTTCAACAGTCTGATCAATAAGCTTTTTTAATCGAACAATATGAGGCAAGACCTCAAAAAAGCCCATTAGGCTGATCTGATCTAAAGGAAAAATAGAGTCAAGACCGGCCTTACTCATCTCCCTTCCTCCAACTCCATGAAACTTTACTTCGCCAAACCGCTCCCTACTCTCCAATTTTAGGGCATTTATCAGCAATCCACCAATAAAGTCTCCAGAATTTTCGCCAGCGATAATATAGATTTTCATCTCAATAACTTAATTTCTAAAATGCTGCGGATGCCACAACTTAATCTTAATCTAATACAGACTTGAATTCAAAGACGCAGTCAGCACAGCGTATTTAATATCTGCATATCATTGATGAAACGACTTGGTATGACACAAACTTAATGATTCATCAATCGCTTCTGATTCTATACCAAGGCAATTTAAAATACTATGAAATATGTAATCATGTGAAATATTATTCTCTTTTGCGGATTCGACAGCAGACCATTTATCCGGATGCGAATCCTTGTAACTATCTGACATCCAAACCATTAACGGTACTTCACGCTGCTCTTGTACATATCCGTCGCAACCATGAGTTAATCTACCACACTCACCAAGTGACTCTCCATGATCGGCAGAATAAATTAGAAACGCTTTTTTATCTTTTAATTTTTCAATCACACTAGACAAGAAAAAATCCGTATATAAAATGGAGTTGTCATAGCTATTTATTAACTCTTCCCTATTACAGCTCGAAGCGTCATGTTTTACTCTGCCATCCAGGTCCGGTTTAAACTTTGCGAACTCTTTTGGATATCGCGCACCATAATTCCAGTGACTACCTGTAGTATGTAGAACTAAAAATGTCTTTTTATCAGACTTAATATTTTGCTCCAAATAAGGAAGCATTTGCCCATCATGGCTGTTTGGCATAAACACCAGAGACCCACCTGGAATCATATGGAAATCAACTTCGTCATAAAAAGAACCGCCTGGTTTATTCCTATAATATTTGGTAATAGATTGTGTACCCATCCACACAGTATCAAAACCCAACCGCGTTAATACAGATAGCACACTTGTTTCTGTATCTACTAAATTCATATCCTGTTCGCCATATCTTGAAAGCATGCACGGAACTGCTTCATAGGTATTGCCAGCACAAGATATTGCTTTGAACAAAGCAAGATTCTCTACTTTAGATAAATTTGGTGTGGTGTCACGCTCATAACCATTTATAGCAAAATTACCATATCTGGCAGCCTCACCAATTACCAAAACTCCTATTACATCCTTATCAGAAGAATCCACGAAAGTGAATTTTGTACTTATATCTTCCTTTGCATACTCCTCTGAATGCCCGACAAAGAATACATAGCTATTATGCAAATATTGTATTGGAAAATATGTTTTCAAAAAACTAAATTTTGGCGCAATAATATTATTCACTATAATAAGAAGGCAGATAGCAGATAAAAGACGGGTAAAAAACATCTTTGTAGTTTGAATGTTAAAATGCCTGATGCTATACAGGCAAACTGCAATGCTAAAAATTACCCATACAATAATTCGAACACTAACTAGTTCATACATTTCAGCTTGATTCGTACCAAAAAGTGCCGGCATTATTCCTGGCGTTGGTGCGATAGAGAAAAAGAATAGATAGTAACTGGCAAGCGCACCCGTTATGAATAAAATAAGCGATCCAATAACAAATACTGCCTTAAATAGGCTAAGTCCAAAAAAGAATATAAACAGGGTAATAACTACATAAATAAAATCCTTTACAAGTTCCAGGATAGCAGTCAAAATGTCAGCCTGATAATATTCAAATTTATAGATGAATACTGCTGAATTAAATAGCGTACAATAAATTAATGCAAAAACAAATACTGACTTGATAAGTTTAATATCAAGATGTCTTTGAATAAACTTAAACATATAAATTTCTCAAAAAATTAATGGAATATTAGCTCGGACAACATTGTAGTAGCATGATCGTATACACACTTCAAGAATTTTGTAAGTTTTTTCAACAAGGCAAACCTCTCTTATCGATTGATTATGGCTGCAAAAAATTAGGTATTGCCATTTCAACTCCAGATCATCACCTACCAATGCCCCTACAGATTATTACCGGTGAATCCGAAAAGAAAAAACTGCAGGAAATTATCACAATAACAAAGGAAAAAGATATTTGTGCCATCGTCGTTGGTCTACCCATTAATATGGATGGCACAAAAAGTGGTCAAACATTACTTGCTGAAAAATTTACAGAAAAACTGGCGAATCGAACGAACCTGGCAATTTTTATGCAGGATGAGCGATTAACTTCCAAAGCAGCTGATAATTTACTCAAGGATTTTGGAATCAAGCGAAAAGACCGAAATTCAAAAGACGATCTGGCAGCAGCCAGCATGATTCTGGAAACTACTTTAGATTCTGCAAGAAAATCGCTCTCACAAAATGATTCCTAATCATAGTAAGTGTCCTCACCATTTACATATAAATCCATTTGCTGATCAGGCTCTTCTTGTGGAGCAGTGCCCTGAAAATTATCTTCTGGCGGCAAAAAATCTATAAACAACTGTGCAATATTAGTTCCCTCATAATTATCAAGTACATAATCAATTAACCGATAATTGCCTTTAATCTGAAGATACACATCTGCACCTGCAGCAAGCGCACATCCAACAAGATGCTCATTACCATTTAAAACTGCCTGTATTAATTGCCTGTCAAAAAGTTCCAAATCATCATTTTTTAGAAAATCCCTTAACTTTTCCTGTATTAACATAACCCCTCTATACTAGCTGATACAACTCCTTCTAAGAAATTGTATCATATAATATACGAGGACTTAACCAATTATTCATTCTTCTTTTTCTGTTATGGATAATACCCAATCGATAAGTTTTGCCTCATCTCTAAAATTCCCATCGTAAATTTTAGATGGAACCAATGGCAGACCCAACTTATATTCCGGCTTAACTCTAATTTGAGTAGGATAGAAGAAATCAAAATGCTCGCTTGGAGAACGTACCTGTTTTGCAAAAGAGTAAATACTTTGAATTGTCGTTTGCTCACCAAGATGCACAACATTCGGCATCTGCTTTAATTCATTTACAAACGTCCAGCAAGTACTTCTACAGAAATTATCGGTAAGTACATAGATTTTTGCATTAAATGGCGCACTATCGTTATTGGTATAAAGATTTTCCTTATCCCTATATATACTCCATTTTTTTAAGAAAAAATCCTCCCCTTTTTTCAGTGATTCCGCATAAGACTTACTAGCAGCTGCACTATAAGTACGTTTGAATTCTCCAAAATTCTCTCTACTGATCCGAATTTTCTTCTGCCATTTCATATTATAATCGTGCTTGGCTCCTAAAGATTTAATGAATTCATCACCCCATAAATTACGAATAATTGGCCGAGACCATTTTGAAGCCCCTCCACGGTTACCTCGCATATCAAAAAGAATATAATCTTCTTTTGCTAAATCATGCTTAATGGTCGACAGCATTCCTGTATAATATACAGCTTCTTGACGACTTGGAAAAAAGCTTGGGATTCGAATCCACACACCGTTTGATACCATTTCTACTTTAAAGGAGTCAGATGCATTCGGCTGCCTCACCTGCTTTGCAGCTGCTAGAGCACTCCCTTCTAAATCAGTGTACTTTAATTCCACCTTAATGGATTCGTCTTCATGCGCAACCGTAACAGTTCTAGCTATAGGTTTAAATCTATTACCATCAAGGATCAAAGTATAAATACTTGCAGACTCCAGCGTCAATTCTGAGTAATCATTAGCATAGAATGGCAAGACATAATCTTTGTAGTAATCCGCTATTTTTATATCATTAATGTGAGTGATCTTATCGCCAACACTCACATGCTTTAAATATTCCAGCGCATGATGTTTATATATAACCAGGTGATTTTCTCCTTCCTTCACACTTAAAAGCCCCGGATATTTTTCCATTGGCAGTGGGATGTATCCTCTAATGCTTATATGCGGTTGATTAAAACCATTAATATAATATTTCATGGCATAGTAACAATCATCTCTGTCGCCAATTCCCTCTATCAATTTCAGCGTATCTTCATATCCCTCTTTGAACCATTCCTGAAACAAACTATCAGATTTGTTAGCATAGGCGGCGGAATTTTTCTGCATTGAAGTTCGTAAAAACTCAAGATCCCTCTTACATACCGCAATATAATTATCTATTTCTGATTTTTTCTCTGCTTTTACTACACTTCCACACAGTAGAATCAATCCAAATAATATCGCACCAAACAGTTTCATAGCAAATTCATTTTAATTTCCGATTATTACAAGTAAAAGTCTAAAACTTTACACGTCGAATAGCAAATAAAAGACTCTATCTTGCCATCTTAATCTAAAATACCCTCACTGAAATGCCAAAATTAATATTCTCTTTACTCAGCTTGCTTGTAATATCGATAAAAGCATCATATACAAAATTTCTACAAGGATTATTGCAACAATAGTGAAAAAATTACCGAAAATCCCAGGGTGTCCAGAACCTCGGGCAACTCGTTATTACAGTTTTTTGCAGTATGGAAATACCGGTTTGTTATCTGTCTTTCCTGAGAAACGCAGGAATATCTTGAACGTCCGATGTTTGGTCAACAGCGACAGACGGAGGAATCGCCTCGCTGCTATATTGTGCAATTTCAGGTTCTATATCCTGAACGTCGGATACTTTTAATGAATTCCACATGCGGCGTAATAAAGAACGTTTTGGCTTTGATCTATGTATAGCTGTTTCTGACTTCTCAGGCGCAGCGATTTGTTCAGCCTGACTCCAGTCCATTTGTCTTGCTAATTGCTCAAGTTTTGCCTGTAAATCTATTTCGCTCGTATTAATATTACCCTCATACTCTTTATAAGAAGGCGGTTCAAAATTTTCAACAGAGACATTATCAACAAATTCAGCAGATTCCTCCTGAGCCGGTTCAACTTCCGACTCCTCAATGACCTCAATTACCTGCTCTTCAGTTTTTACATAGTCCATATCGTTTTGTTCGATTCCGGTAGCAACAACAGAAACTCTAATAGTACCTTCCAGTTCTGGATTAAAGGTTGAACCAAATATAATATTCGCATCGCTATCTCCTACTTCTTCTCTAATACGATTAGCGGCACTATCGACTTCATACAAAGTCATATCCTTTCCACCGGTGATATTAATTAAAACCCCGGATGCACCAAACATGGAACTTTGATCAAGTAGAGGATTTGCGATCGCCGACTCAGCAGCTTTAATTGCCCGTTCTTCACCACTTGCTTCTCCAGTACCCATCATCGCTTTACCTTTTTCACTCATAACAGTCTGTATATCTGCAAAGTCAAGATTGACAAGACCGGGTGAAGTTATTAAATCAGTCACACCTCTAACACCTGCATGCAAGACTTCATCAGCCATTTCAAAAGCTTCCTGGAATGTAGTATTTTCATTAGCGATACGAAAAAGATTTTGGTTGGGAATAACAATTAATGTATCGACATGCTTTTGTAGCTCTAACAATCCTTTATCGGCAGCCCTCCTTCTTTTATCTCCTTCGAATAAAAATGGTAATGTCACCACCCCAACTGTTAAAATACCTAGCTCTCTAGCCAACTTTGCAATGATTGGAGAAGCCCCAGTTCCAGTACCACCACCCATGCCTGCAGTAATGAACACCATGTTACTTCCTTCAAGATGAGACCTGATCTCATTTTCTGATTCAATAGCTGAGTCTTTGCCAATATCAGGAGAGGCACCGGCTCCTAAACCCTTTGTCAAGGACACGCCGAGTTGAATCTTATTTTTACTTTGAGAATGTGCAAGAGCTTGTGCGTCTGTATTGGTAACCACAAAGTTTGCCCCCTTCAGATTAGATTTGAGCATATTATTAACAGCATTTCCACCAGCACCACCAACACCAAAAACAGTGATTATTGGACTTAAAATAATATTTTCCGGAGCCTTAATATTTAATCCCATGATAATACTTGAACCTTAGTTTTTTACCAAAATATTGTTACTACAGGTGATAATATACGAGAATCCGGATTGTCGCAATTATATTTAGTAATTTTTATAGACAAAATTTCTACCATATATTTATCATTTAATTCACAAATTTTAAAAACAAACTTAGATAATATCAGCAGCTACTTCTGTGTTAAGTTCCTCAATCTAAATCATATTTAAACGTATATACGGCAGTAATTAAGTAAAATTCGCTATATAGCCTCTTGTATTTACTAAAAATTAATCATTTCGTGATTTAATCTATCCAGGATATATCTATGCAAACATATTAATGTGTATGAAAAATTATTTAGGAGCATTACAGGAATATGAAAACAGTAACAATAGCTTTGGCCTATTGTGTAACTTTATTGCTGTAAAAAACTCTAACTTAATCAAGCTATATTGCGATGGCGAAATGCACCTACCCTCATTCATATTACTGAAAAAACTCCAAATGAAGTTTTTAGATCTTATAGATGAGGACGAAGAGCTTAAAATGCTTTTTGCAAATGCCATAAAATGCTCTAAATTATTTTATGTACAAACTATAGAAATTATAAAAGATACGAACAATAGTGAAGAGAAATTCGAATATACATTTGCACAAAAATCGCAACCACTTGGACAACAGCTAATAAACTTGCTGCTAAATATTAAATATAGAATTAGAATGGTAAGGCTTAAACGTCAATCTCCCAAAAAAGAAGGCATGATGCAATGGGTCGACAGACTTACCACACTTGCAACCCCGCTATTTAATACAGTCAATAATTTTGTGTATAAAATAAAACTGATTCAGTCAACTCATAATAATTTAACAAGAAAACTCTATTATTTAATTATAATTATGGCTTTAATAGGTTTTTGGGCAATTAATTCCTTATTCTTAAATGATATTTCAGCAATCTCAACTACTTTGATTAACCTCATATTTTGCATGGCAATCACAGTGCTAGCTGTAGCAATTTATCCGGTGCGCCATTTCGGACGAATAGACATAGCCGGCAAGAACATAGTCGCCTATAAATATAAAGTATTCTTCAATAACCTGTCAAATAGGAAAATGTATAATATTTTTACACTACAGAATACAAATGACTCTGGACATACCGATGGTCAGGGTATAGAATCTCCCGGGTACAGAAGCACTTGAGTCCCAACTATATGATCACTATATGTAAGCAGCAATTTGCACTGTTGCCACTTGTATTTGTTACCCTTGCTATTATCATGTTGATTTTACTTGGCAATTGGCAATTAGCAAGATTAGATGAAAAACAAAAATTTATTCAAACAATTGAGACTAATGTTGCAAATCCGGCAATATCCATACAAGACTTAAATGTCAATGTTCCTAACTATTCCAAAGTAACACTCTCGGGAACATTTTTGCCAGATAAACATGCATTTCTCTATGGACGACGCTCTGCCTCACCTGAAAAAGATGGCTACTATCTGTTATCAGCTTTTGCCGCAGAAGATGGCAAAATATATATGGTGTCAAGAGGCTGGCTTCCACAAAGCGTAAAAGACAATATAGATAATTTTATTGCTAGCCAAAAGCCAGAAACTATTGAAGCGATTATCTTGCCAGGCGAGAAAAAAAATTTCTTTGTGCCTGGAAATGACAGAAAAAACAATATATGGTTCACTCTGGATTTAGACATGGCCGCTGAAGTTATAGACAGCACAGTCACGGACTTTTACCTGATGCAAATAAATAGTCAAAACCTGCCGGAAGGTGCAGTGCCATTAAAAACTACTCACTTAAATAAAGTTCGAAATGATCACCTTGAATATGCCATCACATGGTATAGTCTTGCTGCTTCCCTGTTATTAGTGTTTATTATCTATAGTAGAAAAAAAGTGTAATACCAGTATCACTATCATTCTTAATTCTAATGGTTAGACAGACTTTCAAATTCACAAAAATTAGTTGAGCAATCTCAAGAGAATTGCGTAATGACAGAGCATGTAATGTATCGTAAAAAAAACCTTACGCAATAGACAAAGCCTGCTTAACAAGCGGCACGGTAATTTTGCGTTTATGCTGTAGGGCAAACTCATTTATATCTTTAACCGAAGTAATTATCCTGGAGAATTCACGTGGCAAAATATTAATCAGGTAATTAATCACTTCACTGCTAATAACAATTGAGTAATTTGAAAACAACTTAAATATTAGCATTTGCATCAGTTCATCATCCGGCATACCAATATCTATCATATTGGAAGACTTAATTCTTGACGCAAGATCAGGTAACTTTATCTTGGGAATCCGGGTAGAATTTATCAGCAAGTATTTGCCATTTTCATGAATTGTATTAAAGTGATGCAGAACTTTCTCTTCATCCCATGTGCTATCAAAACCATCTATAATAAAAGCTTGATGATCAGTCAGCATGTTTTCAGTCAGTGCATGAATTTTTTTGATAAATAATGCCCCAGACTGCTCCGCCCATTTTTTTGCAAGAAAGGTTTTTCCAGAAGATTTTGGACCTTGTATGACAAGAGTTTTTGAATATGGTTCAACTCCCCAATTTGTCGGCCAACTACTTATTGTTTTATATGCTAAACTATTCGAGGATGACTTGATATATTCACTTGAATCATAAGCATCACTACTGCCCAACGGGAAGGCTATTTGCTGCATCAGACCTGCTTAACTTTTATACATTTCGCTAGATTTATAATAGTCTATTATATGACTTAAGAATACCTTAACTATACCGGCAATAGGAATTGCAAAAACTATACCCAAAATTCCAAACAAGCTACCGGCGGCAAACACCGCAAAGATTATCCATACCGGATGCAGGCCTATTCTATTGCCAATAATTTTAGGAGACAGAATATATCCCTCAACTGCATGACCAACTGTAAATATTATGGTTACATATACAAGTTGAATTCCTGCTCCAAAGGTAAAGTAACAGCTCATTATTACCAGTAGAAAAGAGATAAGAGCACCGATAAATGGAATAATAATAAGAAAGCCAGACAAAATACCAAGCAACAAAGCAAAATCAAGCCCTACTATATGCAGGCTGATAACGTAATATAGGGTGAGCATTAAACAAATATTTAACTGCCCCCTTATATAGGCAGACAATAACTCATTTATCGAAGTAAAAATTTCCCTTACTTTACTCTTACCTCGCATTGGCAATAATGCCTCTATACTACCCACTATTTTTGGCCAGTCTCTAAGAAAATAATAAAGAATAATTGGCACTAAAGCAATGATTGCAAAGAAATTTATCGTAGCAAGCGTGTATTGCCATATATGATTGGCAAATGATGCAAACACTGTAAAGGCACTATTAATAAAGCTTTGCATAGAGTCGGAAACTTTATAAGCTAATTCCGGATCAATTTTATCCAGCTTGTCTGACCATGCTGATATGGCAGCTTCAAAATTACTCTTATATTGTGGAATCTTACCGGCAAATCTGGTAATTTGTTGGTAAGTCATTGGAACAACAAGTACAATAATTGTAATAAAACCACTCAAAAAAAGACTAAAAACTCCAAAAGTTACAAGAGTTCTAGGCAGTTTAAAACGCTCGCAATTAGTCTCTATTGCAGGCTGGAGTAAATATGCAAATATGAATGAAATTAAAAATGGTGCGAGAGTATCCGACACAAGATAAATCATGCCGATCACGATTAATAATATGGCACTCCAAAAGATTATTCTATTCATAAAATCATTAAAAAATTTAGCTATTTTTGGCAACAGTTACTGCAGCCGGCCTGATCAGCCTATCTTTAATTCTATAACCGGCTTGCATAGTGTCTACTATAGTACCCTCTTTATATTCATCTGTCATTACTTGTGAGATAGCATGATGGGAGTGATAGTCAAATTTATCTCCTGGCTGCGGCACGATTGAAACTAATGAGTGTTTTTCAAATACTGACTCAAATTCCTTTTTAGTCATTTTTATACCTTCGACAACGTTTTTTACATCCTCGTCCAGATTTTCAGGCAAATGCTCAAGAGCTCTTGATAAATTATCCATTACCGGAACTAAATCCTTGGAAAATCCAAAAACTGCATAGTCTCTTGCTTCATCTACCAATTTTGTTGAACGAGAGCGAATATTTTCAGATTCTGCCAGTTGACGTAATAATTTATCCTGCAGCACCTTGATTTGCTCAGATAAATCTTCAATAACATGCTTAGGATCATCTTCTTCAGAAACCAGGTATTCGGCTTGCCCATCTGCTTGCTCATCTGTTGCTTGCGTTTTCAAATTCTGATCCTGTGGTTCTACTTTAGTTTTTTTTTCTTGTCTTTCCATACCAAAATCTTTATTTTCCGTTATGACTAATTCTCTCTTGCATAAAATATAGTGGGAACTATCCATAATTCAAGTTATAAACATAAATATTTATGCGACCATCAAAAAGAAAACCAGATCAATTACGTGCAATTTCGATTGAAACAGGCATACTAAAACATGCAGAAGGTTCTTGTATAATCAAATGTGGCAATACTCACGTAGTCTGCTCAGCTAGCCTGGATGAATCCGTACCAAGATTCTTGAAAGGCAAAAATTCCGGATGGGTCACCGCAGAATATGGTATGCTACCTCGTTCTACCAATCAGCGTATGCGACGGGAAGCTTCAAATGGCAAGCAAAGTGGTCGAACTCTTGAAATTCAAAGATTAATTGGCCGGTCAATGCGTGCAGCTGTTGATATGAAAATGCTTGGTGAAAGACAAATTCTGATTGATTGTGATGTAATTAATGCCGATGGCGGCACTAGAACAGCCGCAATAACAGGTAGTTATGTAGCACTGCATTTGGCGATTAGATCACTAATTGACAGGAAGATGCTTAGAAATAACCCTCTAACTTCCCAAATTGCCGCTATCTCCTGTGGAATTTACAAGGGTGTGGCAGTAGTGGATTTAGACTATACTGAAGATAGCATGGCCGAAGTTGATGCAAATTTTGTCTTCAATCAAAAAGGCAACTTAATTGAGATTCAGGGTACCGGTGAAGAAAGTGACTTTACAACCGAACAACTATTGGAAATGCTTAAGCTTGCCTCGGATGCAGCAGCAAAATTATTCAAATTACAGAACCAGGTGCTGCTTGATTTATAACTCAATTTAAAATTCATTTGCTATGGATTTTAGCCTGTGATCTTGCGGGATACAAAGATACATGATACTATGTGTTTTTTCAATACAGCCTCGTTTTTGTAAAAATATTCACGTTTTATAATTAAATAGCATGACAAAAATAATTACAAGATTCGCTCCCTCACCTACCGGCAAGTTACACATAGGTAATGTCAGAACGGCTCTAATTAATTGGTTATACGCCAGGAAGCATGGTGGCAAGTTTATACTTCGCATGGATGATACTGACCTGGTGCGTTGTAAGGATGAATATAAAGATGCTATCTTAGCTGATTTAAAATGGCTGGGTCTTGAATGGGATAGCAGGTTTAATCAACTAAGTCGTCTTGAAAAATACCAACAGGCAAAAAGCGAATTAATTGCAAAAAACAGGTTATATCCTTGCTATGAAACTCCAGAAGAATTAGACGTTAAAAGAAAACTCCAATTATCCAGCGGCAAACCACCGATATATGATCGCGGAGCTCTCAAGCTGACGCCGGAACAAATAACAGAATATGAAAAACAGGGACGCAAGCCTCATTATCGTTTTTTGATAAATGATTCAGAAATAAAATGGAATGATTTAATTAAAGGTGAAATTAAATATCAGGGCATACATTTAGGTGATCCTGTCATCATCAGAGCAGATGGCACCATGACCTATATGCTCTGCTCAACTGTAGACGATATAGAATTTAATATCTCACATGTCATTAGAGGCGAAGATCACGTAAGCAATACAGCAATTCAAATTCAAATGTTTGAAGCACTCGGGGCATCGACGCCTGTATTTGGACATTTGAGCCTGGTAAAATCTAAAGAAGATAAAATCTCTAAACGCAAAGGTGGTTTTGAAATCTCAACCTTGCGAGAACAGGATAATATCGAAGCAATGGCGATCAACAGTTTTCTGGCACTTATCGGCTCATCAGCTCCAGTTGTTGCATACAAAAATATACGAGACTTAATTGAGAAATTTGACATCAGTATATACTCAAAAAGTCCGACCACTTATATGCCAGAGGAACTGGAATTACTTAACCATAAGCTTGTCCTTACCTATGAATTTTCTGACGTGCAAGAATATTTAAGCAGCATAGGTTTAAATGCCATAGATGAGAAATTCTGGCTTGCAGTGCGACCTAATTTACATAAAGTTGCCAACATTCAGGAATGGTGGCAAGTCTGTCATCATCCGACCAAAACAAGCAATCAGAACCCTGAACTTCTATCGATTGCAGCAGAAAATCTACCTCAAGAAATTACCGACTCAACCTGGCAAGAATGGACTAAACTTATATCCAAAAACAGCGGTAAAAAGGGCAAGGAACTATTCATGCCACTCAGGCTTGCACTCACTGGAAAATCAAGCGGCCCTGAACTGAAAAATCTTCTGCCACTCCTGAGTCGTGAGGAAATTCTTAAAAGGCTAAGGCCGAATAACTAGCTAGTCGCCTTAAAAATTCTACAAGTTATAATGGATTGCAGCACTCCGGCGCAGCTTGGCATAAAGCTGGTATAGACAGAAAACAAGAATAAAAGTTTAAGTAAACTATCTCAGTAGGTGCAAGCCTACTTACCCGCATACAAGCCATTAGAAAGTCTTAAATGAAAATATAGATTGGTGTATTTATGTCTTTTCCAGGCACATGGCGATTCCCATCCCACCACCAATACAAAGAGTAACCAAACCCTTTTTAGCCTTAATTCTTTTCATTTCATGCAGTAAGGTAACCAGTAATCTTGCACCACTAGCACCAATCGGATGCCCCAGTGCGATTGCTCCACCATTAATATTGACTTTATTTACATCCCACCGCATTTGACGATTCACATACTCAGCCTGAGCAGCAAAAGCCTCATTGGCCTCAATTAAATCCAAATCTTCAGGCTTCCATCCTGCCTTGGTGAGAGCTTTTTTTGATGCAGGTACTGGCCCGGTGCCCATGATAGACGGCTCTACACCGCACTGCGCATAAGAGACAATTCTAGCTAGTGGCTTTAAATTATATTTTTTTACCGCTGCTGCAGATGCTACAAGCAAACCTGCTGCGCCATCATTAATAGTTGAGGAATTACCTGCAGTCACACTACCATCCGCTTTGAAAGCCGGCTTTAATTTTGCCAATCCTTCAAGAGTTGAACTCTCTCTTATTCCTTCATCGCTTGCAAAAACTATATTCTCTTTTTTTATTTTTACTTCAACTGGTACGATTTCATCTTTAAATTTACCACTTTGTTGCGCTTTGCTTGCCTTGATTTGCGAAGCAAGAGCGAATTTATCCTGATCTTCTCTGCTGATTTTAAACTGACTGGCAATATTTTCAGCAGTAACTCCCATCATTTCACCGGAAAAGACATCTGTTAAACCATCATACATCATGAAATCTATCAGTTTTGCATCACCGAACTTACTCCCTCCTCGCAAGTAGCTACCATGCATTGCAAGCGACATATTTTCCTGTCCACCGGCAATGATAAGGTCTCCCTCACCAGCCTTTATTGCATTTGCTGCAAGTGCCACTGCCTTTAGGCCAGAACCACATACTTTATTTATCGTCATTGCCGGTAGTTCAACTGGCATACCGGCATAAATTGAACTTTGCCTTGCCGGATTTTGCCCCAAGCCGCCAGTAAGTACCTGGCCTAATATTATCTCATCAATTAGCTCACGTTCAATATCACTCTCTGTTAAAATAGCCTTTATTATCTCAGCACCAAGCCTGGGTGCCGGCACTGTTGATAAACTGCCCAAAAAACTACCTGTAGCTGTCCTTTTTGCATGTGTAATGTATACTTCCTGCATAGTTTTTTCCTAAATTTGCTTAATCTGTAATACTGAATTTATCAACCAATCATCATATTTTTCCCGGAAACACAGATCACCCTTTATCAAATATCCAATATGTCCGCCTTCTACTTCAATGAGTGTAGAGTCCTTTATCTGTTTTTGCAAAGGATTCATGGCGCAGAGCGGAACGATTTGATCGTCCTGAGCGTGAATAATACATACAGGAACATCAATGTTTTTAAGATCAATCGGAGTATCATCAACATACCATTCGTTATTAAGAAGAATATTTTTCCTGCAAAAATCCTGTATAATTTGTCTGTACATTGATTTTGAAATTGCATTACCCGACTGTAACCACTCTTCAACCCTCATAAATAGTTCTTTAGCTTCTGAAGATTCAAGATCAAAATACTTATTTATCTTATCTTGAAACTGAGATGGAAACATCAAGAAAAACATTATTTGTATATAAATTTTAGGAACAAATTCACAATCTGAAATCACTTTATCAAGCCCCAGAGAATCATGCATACACAACCATTTTCTAAAATGAGAATAATCCCATGGACACGTAAGCAATGTCAGTGAATTTATCTTTGTCTGCTTAGGCATTTGTGCAGCGATCGCTATACATATATTACCGCCAATACAATGACCTATGAGATTTATCTGTTTATCTGTAACTACCTGTAAGAATGATATTATTTCCTTCAATTCATTTACATAATCTTCTATCAGTAACTGTCGATTATTTTCCAGCCAATTGACCAAATATACATCACCGCTTTTTTGCAAATTTTGAACAAAATTATGATTATCATTTAAAAACAAAATCTCTGGCGAATTAAAAATCGACGGCACAACCAGAAAAATCTGCCTGCTCTTCTGCATTGCACAATACTCTAAAAGGTCTGCGATATCAGAAATATAGCCGCTTCTCTTTGAAGAACTGGAATAGTTTTGAGTTTTTTTTGACCTTACAAATTGATCGTACTCCAATTTATATTGGTCATATTTTTCCGCCTGAAAATCAAACATGCTCACAAAAAATAGTTAATTCATTATTTAATACTAATTTTGACATTATATCCCTTGACTTATGGCCTTAAAAATGTTATTATCCGCACCAGGTTTATATCGTTACTGCCACACCCCTTAAATCTTAGGGTTTTTGTATGCTTAATTTTATAAAGCATACACTAGCAGACCTACGACTAGAAATTACTTTTTAAGTTTTTTTTTTGTCCATAGGTGTTCTGCAAACAAT
Organism: uncultured Rickettsiaceae bacterium; assembly: GCA_905479865.1. GTDB lineage: Bacteria > Pseudomonadota > Alphaproteobacteria > Rickettsiales > Rickettsiaceae > Megaera_A. The sequence goes on from CAJQOD010000015.1 coordinate 18,414, forward strand.
GTCTGATATAGAGCTAAATCCTTTTAAAAATAAAATCCGTAATATCTTCTGGCCTATTGCCCGTTCTGAGCTTGGTAAATTCATACCGATGTCAACGTTGATGTTTTGCGTACTCTTTAACCAAAACATACTACGGATTCTGAAAGATAGCATCCTGATATCCGAAATAAGTGCTGAAGTCACCAGCTTTACCAAAGTATATTACGTCACTCCAATGGCTGCAATATTTGTCGTAATATACGCAAAGCTTGTAAACCACCTGCCTTTTCATAAAATATTCTATTATCTGATATCGATATTTACCGTATTTTACGTACTATTTGCCTTTACCATATATCCTAACATTGATTTTTTCCATATGGATAGTGAGCGTTTATCATTGCTAATGGCTGAGCATCCGCATTTCAAATGGTATATAGCGACAATTGGCAATTGGAGCTATGTTCTCTTTTATACATTCTCGGAATTATGGCCAAATATATTCTATGTACTACTATTCTGGCAGATTGCCAATGAAATCACTACAACTAATGAGGCAAAGCGTTTCTATACCTTATTCTCATTCTTTGGTAATTCTTCTCTAATAGTCGTAGGATTCCTGATGATGTATCTATCGTCTGAAAGCAGCATAATGCACCAATTATTTACTGTCTCTGATAGCAAAATAATCCTCACTCAAGTTTCTGTTGCTATGGTGGCAATATCTTCTGTTCTTTCATGTTTGCTCGTTCGTCATATTGCAAAAAATATTATGACTGACCCAGCGCGTTATCACCGAGCCAAAGACGAACGCAGCACAAGACCAAAAATGGGAATTGTTGACAGCTTCAAATATATTGCAAGATCAAAATATCTGTGGTTAATGCTGGTTTGTTCGGCTTCCTTTGGCTTATCCATGAATTTGATTGAAGCTGTATGGAAATCTAAAATCAAGGAGTTATATCCAACTGTTACCGAATATGCTGCATATAATAGCATGTATATACTTTGGACAGGAATAGCTATTATGGTGATGACTGTCATCGGTAATAATGTCATGCGCAATAGCAGCTGGTTTGTAGCTGCTATCATCTCTCCGCTAATAATCTTGATCACTGGCACAGCGTTCTTTTTCCTCGTAGTATTTGACGAGCATATATTAAGTTTCTTTGATGGCATGATCCTAATGTCTCCTTTAGCACTTGCAGTGTTTGTTGGTGCCATTCAAAATGTTTTATCCAAAGGTTCAAAATATTCTATATGGGATACTTCCAGGCAAATGCTTTATATACCGCTTGACCAGGAACTCAGAACCAAAGGTAAAGGAGCAGTAGATGTTATTAGCCCTAAAATCGGCAAATCAGCAAGTGGACTCATTCAGTCCTTGATTTTTACTATAATACCGATGGCAACTTACCAATCTATCGCTCCGGCTTTGATGATAATTTTCATCGCTGTCTGTCTATTATGGATATATGCAATTAGAAAAATCTATTTCGAATACCAAAAAATTGTATAACATCAGACCTTGCGTAAAAAAGCTTGCATTGCAAGCCTTTTTCTTCTAAATAATAATACTAAAATAAAGAATGAGAATAACTTACCTATGGCAAAAACTAAAAGCAAAAAACTGGAAGCAAAAGAACAGGGATATGATGAAGTACCCTATCACGGCTATCCTTTTGACTATAACAGACCTGAAAACCTTAGAACTATAGGTTCCCTGTTTGGCATGACTCCGCCACCACTTGAAACTGCCAGAATTCTGGAACTGGGATGCTCCGACGGTGGTAATTTATTCCGCTTTGCAGAAACTTACCCTAAATCTTTTACTCTTGGAGTTGATCTTTCAAAAGTAGAAATCGGACATGGTAAAAAAGTTTTAGACCAGTTAAAACTTAAAAATGTAGAATTAAAAGCCATGTCAATTACTGACCTTGATGAATCGTATGGTAAATTTGACTATATAATCTGTCATGGTGTTTTTTCCTGGGTGCCTGATTTTGTGAAAGATGGAATTTTGGAAGTTAGCAAGAAACTTCTAAACAAGGATGGTTTGGCTTTCATCAGTTATAATACGCTACCTGGTTGGAATATGATCAATACTGTACGCGAGTTGATGATGTACCATGCCACTAATTTTACAGATGTGAAAGACAAAATTCAGCAAGCAAGAGCATCTTTGAATTTTTTACAGGAATCTCTGGACGGACAAAACACTCCGCATGCAAAATTTATGCAAACATCAGCAAAATATATGGCTGAGCGCGAAGATCATTATTTGCGCCATGAATATCTTGCTGAAGAAAATCAGGCATTCTACTTTAATGAATTTATCGATATGGCCAGAGGCAAAGGTCTGGAATATCTTGGAGATACTGATATACACAGGATGTACATAGGTAATTTACCGCAAAAAGCAGCTGAGAAGCTTGGCACGATTACAGATATTGTCAGAACAGAGCAATATATGGATTTTATCAAGAACACTCAATTTAGATGTACGATACTAACTCATCAGGGAACTGCAATCTCCCGCAATATTACTGATGATACTATCAATAAATTTAATTATTATTGTACTATCGCTCCAAAAACTCCTGAAAAAGAAATCAACCTGACAGATAATAGCTCAGTCGAATTTTATCTTGATAATATGCAAGAAAAGACCATGGCAAGTGCTGCACCTGCCATGAAGGGTGTGCTTATGGCACTTACCAAGAATTTAGGGAATCCATTATCAATCAAGGAGCTGATTGCTGAGACCAAAAAACTTGTACCACAGGCTTCAGATGTGGAAATTCAACAAAATATTAATGGAAATTTCTCCAAGCTGATATTTGGTGGATATATCAAATTCATTCTTGATAAACCAAAAAGTATCTACACAATTTCCAAGAAACCAAAAATAAGTGCGCTTAGTTTTCTGCAAATACAGCAGGTGCGTCCAAACAATAAATTTTGGATTACAACCAGCCTTAATCAGTTGATGGCGTTACAGTCTCATCAGGTCGGTATCGTCAAATCACTTGACGGCACACACACTATTGAGCAAATAAAAGTAAAAACTTTAGAAAGTCTCAAAACGGGAGAAATAAGTGCTGCAGAAGGTGACAAAAAAATTGAAGACGAGAAAAAGCTGAAATCTATAGCAAATGCACTAGTAGACAACACTTTAGAAAGCCTTCGTCAAAATTTTAGCTTGATCGCATAATTCATCTCAAGGAGAGCAAAATGTTTTTAGATAAAATTCCAGCTACAACAAAAAATGGGGACTTCAATGTCATCATTGAAATACCGATGAACAGCGACCCTGTAAAATATGAATTTGACAAGGATGCGGGCGCTATAATTGTGGATCGCTTCATGCAGGTTTCGATGTCCTACCCATGCAACTATGGATTTATTCCTCACACGCTTTCAAACGATGGCGACCCTGCCGACGTATTAGTAATTGCGCAGTACCCTATTGTTCCTGGTGCTATAGTCGCAGTGCGACCTGTCGGCGTATTGATGATGGAAGATGAATCCGGTATGGACGAAAAGATTCTGGCTGTACCAATTTCGAAATTAGATGTGACTTTTGATTCCGTGCAGGATATTAATGATGTTCCTGATATGCTAAAACAAAAAATCAACCATTTTTTTGAACATTATAAAAAGCTGGAAAAAAACAAATGGGTAAAAATTGTTGGCTGGGAAAATGCTGACAAAGCTAAAAAAATTATTGCAGAAGCAATCGCCAGAGTTGGTTAATGATGACTTTGTCATTATATAGTAACCAGGGGAATTTCAACGGTTTCGTCACCTCGAACCCGCTTGAGGATGCGGCAATTAATGGAGATTCAACGTTTCTGTCATCTGTGAGTTCCTCTCCCGTCACCTGCGAAGCCCATAGAGCTGCGGCAATCCATTTGTTGTTTCAAGCACTTAAAAATTATTATGAGCCGAAACCTTGTAATGGATTGCTTCGCTTACGCTCGCAGGTGACGTTTTTTTTGAGTAACTTTTGCACTTATAAATACGGGGTATTGACATGACTTCAGAAAGTAACCAAGAATAAATTAAAAACTGAGCTAAAAAATGTTATTACGATCTGGAATTATTGTTGCATTTTTCACCCTACTCTCCAGGTTTTTTGGCCTCGCCCGGGAGCTATTCATCGCAGCGACATTTGGTACAACATCCATAGCTGATTGCGTAAATGTTGCTTTCAAATTCCCTAATCTTTTTCGTAGAATTTTTGCTGAAGGTGCGCTCTCAGCAGTATTTATCCCTATGTTTAGTGAAAAACTTGTCAATTCAAAAAGCGATGCCAGGAGATTCGGTGGCAAAATATTTATCCTGCTGTTATTAACATTAATTGTCCTGACTCTACTCTTGCAAATCGCTATGCCATACTTAATGGTAATAATTGCCCCCGGTTTTTTTGCCAGTGGAGAAAAATTTGATTTAACCGTCACACTCTGCAGAATAACTATTCCATACGTGATATTCGTATCCATTACAGCACTATTTGGCGGGATGCTCAATTCGGTAAGAAAATTTGCAGCGTTTGCATTTGTGCCGATCATAATGAATATATGTATAATTGCTATAGCTCCCCTGCTACAAGCTAAGCATACTGCTCATTTCGGCATTGCTTATTCACTAATAATCGCCGGTATATTACAGGTTGCTTTCATGTATTTTTGCCTTATAAAGGCTGGACTTGGATTTCCATTTTTATTTCACCCCAAAGATAAGGAAGTTGGGACATTGCTAAAAAAAATGGGTCCTGCTGCGATGAGCTCCGGTGCGCAGCAATTGAATCTTTTTATTTCGCAATCAATTGCCAGTTTTTTACCAGGCGCAGTATCCATTTTATCTTACGCTGATCGTCTATATCAGCTACCGCTTTCACTGATTGGTATTACATTTGGAACTATCCTGCTTCCTGAATTATCACAAATTTATAAGAGAAGACATTATTCCAAGGCTAATACATTGCAGAACAAGGCAATCATAATTGCACTTACAATTTCTATTCCTGCAATGTTTGGCCTACTTACCTTGTCATCACCCATCATTCATCTTATTTATGAAAGAGGCCAGTTTAGTGCTGATGATACTATCCAAACCGCTAATGCTTTGATGGCGTTTTCTTTCGGGCTACCAGCCTTTGTACTAGCCAAAATACTCATGCCAATTTTTTATGCGAACCTGGATACTAAAACACCTTTCAGGATTACCGTATATTCGCTCCTGGTCAATACTGGTTTAAACATACTATTAATGATTCCGTTTGAACATGTGGGCATCGCTCTTGGCTCTTCAATTGCAGCATGGTTCAATGTGTATTTATTAAATAAGCATGCGAAACAATATGGCGACTTTCAAATAACTCACCAGACAAAATTACTTTCTCTGAAGGTAATATTAAGTTCAGCATTTATGATTGCCTTTATTGCAGCTATTAAATATTATTTTGGCGACCTATTCTACGTGGATCATTTTATAATAAAAGCTGCATCCTTACTTGCTACAATCGCAGGTGCTATCGCAATTTTTGCCGTGTCTGCCTATTTTTTTAAAATACATAAAACATTATTCAATAAATAATAGCCTCATTATATAATTGGCAGATTTTGCTCTTGACTATTTGCTCTTCTAGTTATATTTTACCTAGGATATTTTGTTAAAAATTTGTTTTTAAAAAGGTTAAAAAGCCGTGTCTAAGAAAAAAAGTAAAAATCTTCTGGTAAAGCTAGTTAGCACAGCAGGCACCGGATATTACCTTGTAAAGAGACGTAACCCTAAGACTCTAACCGAAAAATTGTCTTTCAGGAAGTACGACCCTAGAGTACGTAAGCATGTTGAATTTAAAGAAGAAAAAATTAAATAGAGTTTTGTATATATGGCAGTTAAAATTCGTTTAGCAAGAGGTGGAGCAAAGAAACGTCCTTACTATAAAGTGGTTGTAGCAGACGCACGTGCGCCAAGAGACGGTGATTTTATTGAAAAAGTCGGCACGTATAATCCTTTGCTTAAGAAAGAAGATGGAAACCGCGTCACTTTCAAGGCTGACCGCATCGAACATTGGTTAGCCCATGGCGCACAACCAACTGAGCGTGTTGCAAGCTTTATCAAGGCAGCTGGTATTAAATTGCCAGAATCAGTGCTTGCAAAAATGGCAATAAGAGAAAAAGCCCAGACAACTAAACCATCTAAAAAAATATTGAAAGAACAAGCTGCTGCCAAGTAGTCTTCTGCCAGGGTGTTCCAGGCACCTTATTATCACGATGCGCCCGTACTTGCGCTGTATATTTGCCGGATTAGCTCAGTGGTAGAGCAACCGCCTTGTAAGCGGTCGGTCGTCAGTTCGAATCCGACATCCGGCACCATCTTTCCTCTTGCTGTGATTTTTACAATGGAATTAAGTATGCAAGTCTGGTTTCAGATTTTATTGACATTGTTATTTAAAATATAAAAAAACCTGCCACCTGCAAGCGTAGCGTAGCAATCCATTACAACTTCATGTATTTTTGCGATAATAAATGGACTACCACAGTCGCTAATGCTCCTTCGCAGTGACGGGAGAGGAGGAAGTGATACTCAAAAACCCTTCTGCTCAACGGGTACAGCGCAGTAATCGCTACTCCCCGCCACCTGCGAGCGCAAGCGAAGCAATCCATTAAAAATCTCGGTTCATATAATGTTTTTAGCGTTTGGAAACAACAAACAGATTGCCACAGTCGCTAACGTTCCTTTCGCAGGTGACGAGAGAGGAGGAAGTGATGCTCAAAACCCTTCTGCTCAACGGGTACAGCGCAGTAATCGCTACTCCCCGCCACCTGCGAGCGCAAGCGAAGCAATCCATTAAAAGTCTCGGCTCATACAATGTTTTTAGCGTTTGGAAACAACAAACAGATTACCACAGTCGCTAACGTTCCTTCGTGAGTGACGTTCTTTTGAAAGGTACAACTTCTCCATTGAGGTCAGGGTATAAAGAAAATTCCTTACTTAAAACTTTACCGCTTACCAAAACTATGGAAGCTCAACACAAGGATTTTATATAAACTAACCACTCTTGGCTAATTCATCTCTATCTCTGGCAAAGAGTCTGGTTTGGAACTCAATAAAATCAGAATCATTCATTTCAGTTGCCAATTTATTTGCCTGTAGGAGGATTTTGAGGTCTCGTCCTAAATCAGCAAAGAAAAAATCCGGCTCACCACTTTGTTTCGTACCCAAAATTTCACCACCGCCTCTAAGCAATAAATCCTGCTCTGAGATATAGAAGCCATCACTACTCCTTCGCATAATCTCCAGCCTCTGCCTGGCCATAGCAGAGAGTCTTTTTGAATTATATATCAGCACACAATACGATTGTAGCTCGCCGCGCCCTACTCTACCACGTAATTGATGCAGCTGAGCTAAGCCGAATTTTTCAGCATTTTCAATGATTATCAATGTTGCATCAGGTACATCAATACCAACTTCAATGACGGTAGTTGCCACAAGAATTCGTATGTCACCTTCTTTAAATTGCTGCATCACAGCATCCTTGTCTGCTGCTTTCATCTTGCCGTGCAATATAGCAACCTTGCCAGGGTAAGCCGCCTCAAGTTCAGCATATCTTGAGGTTACATCCGCATATATAGCATCTTCATCCTGCTCTAAAGTTTTATCGTTTTGATCAATCAGCGGACATACCCAATATATTTTTTCACCAAGTTCCAGCTTTTTTTGTAGCGATTCAATCAACTGATCTTTCTTAGTGTTTGACGTAATAGTTGTTACAATAGGAAGACGATTTTGGGGCTTAGTTTTAATCTGCGAAACACTCATATCGCCAAACATGGTGAGAGTTAGACTTCTTGGAATTGGTGTTGCCGTCATCACCAATACATCTGGATGTGAGGCTTTAGCAATCAGCTCAAGACGCTGCTCAACTCCAAATCTGTGCTGCTCATCTATCACCACAAACCCAAGGTCTCTAAATTCTACAGCTTCCTGGAATAAAGCGTGCGTGCCAATTAATATATTGATTTCTCCATTTGCAAGGCCAGCTTTTACTAGTCTTCGATCTCTCGCACCAGTTTTTCCAGTCAACAATGCAGGCGTAATATTTGTACCTTCCAATGCTGCCTTGAAAAACTGAAAATGCTGCATACTAAGTAAATCTGTGGGAACCATCAAGGCAGCTTGAAACCCGCTACTTGCAACATTAATCATAGTCAGAAGTGCTACCAGCGTTTTACCCGAGCCAACATCACCTTGTAGTAGCTTCATCATCTGAATATCAGAAAACTGACCAGCTTCAATTTCTTTGATTGATTCTTCCTGCGCAGATGTTAATTTAAATCCTAGCCTGTCCAGTGTTTGTTGCTTTATGTGTTCTGCTATTGCAAAGCTGCGTCCTAATGCCGCTTGTTCTTTGCTTTTTAATTTTGCAAGCGATGCTTGATTAGCAAATAATTCTTTAGCTGACAAATTCTCCGTTGCTTCAGCAATTGACTTTTCAATAAGTATAGGGTTTGGGTTCAGGGCAATTAAATGCAGTTTCTTGATTTCATCCAGCAGACTCTGCATGTATTCTCGTTCATTTTGAAAAATATTTATTGCTTTATCTTCGAGCTTACCAAAAGAAATTCGAGTATTAACCGCAGTCTCGAGCAAATCCAGAACGCTTAAGATATATCCGTAAAGCTGTTTGTTGATTAAACCATAAGTCAATGGATACACAGGCTCTACCGGAACAGCAAGTGCCTTTTTGAAAAGAAATTCCGGGTGAGTAATTTGCCATGCACCATCAAAAAATTGTATTTTGCCTGAAACAGTGTAGCGGCTGCCTTTTTTCAAGCGACTATATATAAAAGGCGGAATTTTATTGAAAAAAACCAGCGTTAGAGTGCCGGTATCGTTAGAAGTATAAATCTTTGTAGGAGAACGCCGAGATGAGGGGTTTGCTATTTCATCGATATTAACATCAATTTGTACCAGCATACCATCTCGAAATTTTGTAAAATCTGAAGAAGTATTACTGATATTATATGATGTTGGTTTATAAAAAACTAAATCCCTAAGAAGATGAATTCCCAACCTTTTTAGTGCTTTTTCTGCCGTCTCCTTCATGGGAATAAGAGTCTTCACCGGCTGAAAAAATATATCATACATATTATTTATCTACAAAATTCGTCAATCAACAAAGTAACGCTGACCCTAAGGTCAAGATCAAAATTATTGGTATTATCAATCATTTCTTTTATCTCATCATACTTAAATTGCAAATATTGCGGAGAGTCTGACTTAAACTGTGCCAGTAATTCCTGCTCAAGGACAGATAAATTAACCGCATGTCCCACCATTTTCTGACAAAATTTTGCAAGCAAAGCTTCAGTTGATGAGGAGAATTTTATCCATCGATCCCGATCCTTATCAGCGAATTCTTTCACAAAAGATAATTTTTCAGATAGATTAGTCGATTTTAGCAACGGATAAATAAATCTCTCCTCTACACTATGTTTTTTTGAAACATCGTAATGGTGATTGATCTTGGCACAGCGGGAACGAATGGTCGGTAAAAGACTAGCCGCATTTTCAGTAAGTAAAAATAAATGCGTGTTTCCTGGAGGTTCTTCCAGAATTTTCAAGCAAGAATTAGCTGCATTCAAATTCATCTGATCTGCTGCATAAATTACAGCAATTTTTTGACCTGAAATGACAGAAGTTTTATATAGAAATGCCTGTAGCTTGCGTATCTGGTCAACTGCAATATTCCTGGCAATATTATCGGCTTTTTGTACATACATATAATCTGGATTACGGTCAAGCGCGCCACTAGTTAGAATATTATCTCCAATAAAGCTTTTCACTTCCTTCAGAGCCAGTTCTATTTTATCAGTACTTACCAGGTAGCTACTATATAACCTGCCAATATTATAGTGATTTTCCAAATATTGTTTTATCATAATTCAAGTCTGGCTATGCTGTTATCTTTACCTAAAATTTCTATCATTTCAAAAACGCCTGGAGAAGCCGTTCGCCCGGCAATAAAGGCTCTAACATATTTCATCAATTCCCCAAGCTTCAAATCATTTTGGATTGCTACTTCTTTCAAAGACGCCTGAATATTTTCTTTATTAAATTCTGCAAGAGTGGCAATGGTGTCTGCAACTTGCGCAATAAGTTTTTTGTCACACTCCTTGATCAAATCTTTTGCCTCTGCGCTATGTTCAAGTGGTCTACCCACAACAAACATACTAGCCAAATCGCATAAATCTGTTATAAGCTCTGCCCGCACCTTCAGTGATTCCATGCTCAGCGTTATGTATCTTCTGGATTCTTCATCAAGTTCGTAACCAATGTTTTTGAATATTATCTCGGATAAACGATCATTATCTAATTGTCGCAAGTAATTGGCATTCATGTGTTTCATTTTAGCAAAATCAAGACAGGATGGTGACTTGCCTAAACCATCAATATCAAACCATTTTATTGCTTCTTTGCGAGAAATAATCTCATCATCTCCGTGTGACCAACCGAGCCTTAGCAGATAATTATTAAGAGCCTCAGGCAAATACCCCATATCCTTATAGCTGCCTACTCCAAGTGCTCCATGTCTTTTAGAAAGCTTGGCTCCATCAGGACCATGAATCAGCGGTATGTGAATCATCTTTGGGATGTCCCAACCAAGGGCGGTGTATATTAATTGCTGGCGCGGTGCATTGCTTAAATGATCGTCGCCTCTAATGATATGAGTAATACCCATATCATAATCATCAACAACTACAGCTAGCATGTATGTCGGTGTGCCATCGCTACGCAGCAGAATCATATCATCTAAATGCGAGTTCTGCACTGCCACCCTGCCCTGCAATAAATCATCAACTACTGTTTCTCCTTCTCTTGGAGCCTTTAGCCTGACAACCGGTTTTATATCTTTTGGATACTGATCAACCGGCACATCCCGCCATTTTGAGTGAAAAATAAAATGCTCTCCATTTGCCCTGGCCTCTTCCCGCATCGCAATTATCTCTTCCTGCGCAGTAAAGCAGTAATAAGCTTTGCCCGATGCGATCAATTCTTTTGCTATCTGCACGTGTCTACCTGCCCTTTGTGATTGATAGATAATATCTTCATCCGGCATAATATCCAGCCACTTGAGGGAATCCAGAATTGCTCGCTTGGCACTATCTGTTGATCTTGCAGTATCGGTATCCTCAATTCGGAGCAAAAACTGCCCACCGTGATGTTTTGCAAAAAGATAATTAAATAAAGCGGTTCGCGCCCCGCCTATATGTAAATATCCTGTCGGTGATGGAGCAAATCTGGTTCTGACTGTCATATTTTTTATGTATTATTCTGAAATACTATTTCCTACACAATAATACCACCTCTGTTCTTAGTCCAGTTCTTATTGAATGCTATCGTACCCTGTTAACAACTATCAATAGGTCAATTTTATGTTAGGAAGTATTTTAGCAAGCATTGGCGGTAGCGTCGGTAAATATTTTGGGGGAGGCATATTATCTACCATTGGTCGATATGCCGGACGCCTAGCTGGAAATTATCTGGAAAATAAATCATTTCATAGAACCCAAACCATTCACAGATTCACTAATGTTAAAGATAGCTTCCACATAGCAAAAGCAGAATATGGCCGCCCAATTCCACTGGTATTTGGAAGAATGAGAGTACCCGGGCAAATTATCTGGGCTGATCAAATCATTGAAAAACGCAATACTAGCAGCACCAGTTCGCACTTTAAAAATAGGAATATGACCCTAGAGAGACAAACTACAGCACTGGAATATTACATGAGTTTTGCAATGGCAATTTGTGAGGGGGAAATAGCTGAAATTGGCAGAGTATGGCTTGGAGATGAACCAATTGATTTAAGCCAATATAATTTCAGGCTTTATAAAGGCGACGAGGCACAATTACCGGACCCGCTAATCGCTGAGTCTTCGAAAGAGCAAGTTCCTGCATATCGTGGTCTTGCCTATATAGTTTTCAAAGAGATACCGCTGGCAGACTTCGAGGATACCATCCCAACCTTCTCATTTGAGATCACACGCAAATCTAACATAAAACAGGATGCTTCTGTTGAAGATTTAGTCAAATCAATGATTATTATCCCGGGCTCTGGAGAATATGTCTATGATACAAAAATTCAGAAAAAAACTATTCTAGCACCTTCTGGAGCAGAAATTTTTACCACTACCATAAACTCACACAATCACTATAATATAGCCAACAGCATACATAGTCTCAATCAGCTACAAATGACCTGTCAGAATATTAAATGGGTCTCGCCTGTAGTCTGTTGGTTTGGCAATAGCATAGATGCAAAAAACTGTGCCATCAAACCGGCTGTTGAATTCAAAGACGAAAATTTAGCATATACTGAAGAGTGGCTAGTTGGCGGGTATAATCGTCAGAACGCTTATGAAATAACCAAAGATAATCACAAAAACCCGTTATATGGCGGAAGTGTCAATGATGCGAGCGTAATTCGATATCTTATCGAATTGAAGCAACGTAATTTAAAAATTATGTTCTATCCGATGTTCTTTCTCGATGTCCCCGAAAAACCCTGGCGTGGCAGGGTTAGCTCCGATCCGGAATATATACGGGATTTTTTTCAGAGAAAGCATGGATATAATGATTTTATTTTACATTACGCTCAAGTAGTTAAAGATCATGTTGATGCATTCGTGATAGGCTCTGAGCTTATTGGTCTTACTAAAATAAGAAATGGCGATAAATTTCCGGCAGTTGATGAGCTTGTAGAATTAGCGCAGAAGGTAAAACAGATTGTCGGCTCGCAAGTGCTGGTAACTTACGCAGCAGACTGGTCCGAATATCACCATACTGATGGCGGATGGTTCAATCTTGACCCGCTTTGGGCATCACCTGATATTGACTTTGTCGGTATTGACGCATATTTTCCTGTTACCAAAACCATATCTTCTGCAATTACTCCAGAAGAAATCGCCAATGGTTGGATTAGCGGCGAAGGCTATGATTATTATATAGACTATGCGAATAACACTCAGCATCCGCTTGAGCCTGAATATGCATGGAAGAACATACGCTACTGGTGGGAAAATACTCATACGAACCCGGATGGCCAAGTCACCCAGTGGCAACCACGCACAAAACCTGTCTGGTTTACCGAGTTTGGCTTCCCTTCTATCGACAAAGCGCCAAATCAACCGAATATT
>CAJQOD010000016.1 GCA_905479865.1 uncultured Rickettsiaceae bacterium
AAAAATCGCCTCCTGCAGCCCACGTAGCTACAATGGTACACACCAAAGCTGTAGTAGTAAAATCTCTGTTACCAACAGCAAATTCCCTTATATTATTAATGTGCCTCCCTTTACGTATGCCAATGACAAGAGTTGTTAATAAGAAAACTGCGACAATAACTATATCCACATCAATATTCATAAGCTTTTAACTTATTAGTTAACGAAAATTACGTTAAATATTAATAGAATACTCATCCTGTAATTGCAAGAGTTATCTGGTTTTGTATTGCTCATGCGCTTAAAGAGGTGTCACTGAAGGAACAACAAACATTAATGACGTGCCTCAATAGCTGCCTTACATAAAGCAAAACAACTCCGTTCTTCGGCTTGTGATTTTAGTATTAGATGCCATCCTAAAGGCTGTGAAGATATCAATAAAGTTTGTACCTTTGAAATATTGGTAGCGAGGGAGGGACTTGAACCCCCGACACGCGGATTATGATTCCGCTGCTCTAACCAGCTGAGCTACCCCGCCATAGATAATAGATAGTCTGATGTGCCTATAAAGAAGTTATGATAACTGCTTTTTAACATAATTAACTATTGATCTACAACAGTTTTTAACTCCAGACCAGATAGAGTGGCCTGGAGTTCCAAAATAAATATAATTTGAAATCCAGGCCATACATATAATTAACGCTTGGAGAACTGCACTTTCTTACGTGCTTTACGTCTGCCGTATTTTTTACGTTCAACTGTTCTTGAATCTCTGGTCAGGAAACCGTTTTTGCGTAAAATTGTATGGTAATCTTCAGATATACAATCCATAGCTCTTGCGATACCGTGAATAATTGCACCGGCCTGACCAGTTGTTCCACCGCCTTTTGTCGTGCATATAACATCAAATTGACCAGTAGTGTTCGTATCTACAAAAGGTTGCAAAATTGCAGTTCTATATGATTTGCGAGCAAAATATTTAGCATAATCCTTGCTGTTAACAGTGATAGTGCCTTTCCCAGGTTTCACCCACACTCTAGCTACGGCATCCTTTCTTCTTCCGGTGCCATATCCTCCACCATTTGGAGTGGATTTTTTGGATCTGCACTGAACAATCTTTGGTGCTTCAGCCGTTGCTGGCTTTGAGTTCTCAGAACCTTTAATATTTACTTCTAATTCTTTAAGTGTTGGTACTTCCATTATAATTACTTCTTATTTTTAGAATTTTTGCCTGCAATATCAAAAATTGCCGGGTTCTGAGCTGTATGTGGATGTTCGGATTCAGCGTATACATGTAAATTGCTGAATTGTCGGGTACCCATTTTATTTCTGCTGATCATCCTCTTAATTGCCATTTGTACAACTCTTTCAGGGTATTGACCAAGTAGAATTTTGCCAGCAGTTGTTTCTTTTATTCCACCTGGAAAGCCAGTGTGGCGATAATAGAATTTACCATCTTTTTTATCACCTTTTTTGCCGGATAGATAGATGTGTTTAGCGTTAATAATCACAACATGATCACCGCAATCCATGTGCGGAGTATACATGGGTTTATGCTTGCCGCGAAGTAATATAGCCACCTGGCTTGCAAGGCGTCCAAGAACTATATCCTTAGCATCGATGATCCACCATTTTTTTTCGATTTCAGATGGTTTTGCGGAATAGGTTTTCACAGTACTATCTTCAATTAATTAGACATTTTGCACGTGAAAATAGCAGTCCTTTACGTATATTGTCAAGGATAATTTTGGAAAAAGCTCAACTAGTTTCCAGCTGCTTTTTTAAAACTTTTTTTACACCCGTGAATTTAAAGGTTATCTCCTGGGTTTTTTTTGAAAAATCAACACTTGCCGTACCGCCATTTTTGAGTTTACCAAATAAAATTTCATCTGCAATAGCTTGTTTGATTTTGCTATCAATTAATCGATCTAGTTCTCTTGCTCCATTGCTTGCATTGAAGCAATTTTCTGCAAAATGTTTTTTAACAGCGTTAGTGACCGTAAGACGTACTTTTTTATCTGCAAGCTGTGCGGCCAGTTCTTTTAAGTTTTTGGATACGATTTTATCAACAATACCGTCAATTGGGCTAAATAAGATTATATTATCCAGCCGGCTACGAAATTCCGGACTGAATTGTTCGTTAATTGCATCCATATTTATCGTAGGGGTTTTGTCTGGTGTTTTTTGTTCGTTAAAACCAAAAGCCTTCTCTTTTTCTGCAATAATATTGGTAGTTAAGATAACCATAGTGTGGGTAAAGTTGATATGCTTACCCGTGCTATCAGTAAGGATGCCTTCATCCATTATTTGAAGAAGTAAATTGAAAATCTCTGGGTGGGCTTTCTCGATCTCATCAAACAGCACCACTGAATATGGATATTTATCCACTTCTGAAGATAGCATACCTCCCTGGTCAAATCCTACATAGCCTGGAGCGCTTCCAAGTAGCTTTGATAAGGAACTATTTTCTGCAAATTCAGACATATCAAATTTTAGTAACTTCATATTGCAGAAATTGGCCAGCTGTTTTGCCAGCTCTGTTTTACCAACTCCGGTCGAGCCGGCAAATAAATAGCAACCGGTCGGACGAGTGCCTTTGCGCAGGCCGGCTCTTGAGAGTTTTATACTCGCACAGAGGCTATCTATGGCTTCATCCTGGCCAAATATACAATTTTGCAGGTTGGTGCTAAGTTGCTTTAGCTGCGTTATATCATCCGATTCAACACTGATTTTTGGAATATTCAGGATGCTTGACAGTAATTCTTCGATATTTTTCTCCGTTATGGTGATCTTTTTTTTATTAGTTTGTTCAATCTTGCCTCTGGCACCGGCCTCATCGATAAGATCAATCGCTTTGTCTGGCAAGTGTTTATCATTAATATAGCGTTCCGAGAGGTTAATTGCGGCTTTTAAAGCAAAGTCAGTATATGTAACATTATGATGTTTCTCATAATAGCCTTTGAGGCCTTGTAGTATCTGCAGAGATTCTTCTTCATCGGGTTCAGTGATAACCACTTTCTGGAAACGGCGGACCAATGCTGCATCTTTCTCAAAATGATTGTGGTATTCTTTGAATGTAGTAGAGCCAATGCAGCGCAGTTCTCCCTTTGCCAAAGCCGGTTTTAACAAGTTACTGGCATCAAGCGCACCCGTAGTAGTCGAACCTGCGCCAATTATAGTATGAATTTCGTCGATGAACAGAATTGCATTCTCATCATTTTTTAATGATTCCAATAGATTTTTAATCCTTTCCTCAAAGTCACCGCGGAATTTCGTGCCGGCAACTAGGCTACCTATATCTAGTGAGTAGATTACTGCATTTTTTAAGAGTTCCGGTACATCGTTCTTAATTATTCTGATGGCCATGCCTTCAGCAATAGCTGTTTTTCCGACTCCAGGCTCACCTACCAGGATAGCATTATTCTTTTTTCTACGACACAAAATTTCAATAGTTCGCTGGATTTCATTCTGCCTGCCAATTAAACAGTCAATAGAGTCTGTATCAGCACGCTTGTTAAGATTAACGCAATATTTTGCTAACTCGCTTTCATCTTGGGGCTTATCATCTTCTGTGTCTGTTTTGGGTTGCAGTCCAATTTTATGGGCTTCTTTAACTGCATTTTCAACGAAAGTAATTTGTGCTGCGTCATTCTCGGATGGCAGATGATCATGCGGTCTGTCTAGTGTTTTGATATAGCTTAGCACATCGTGCCTGCTTAAATTTGATTCCTTCAGGCATAAAAGAGCATAGGCTTCATGTTCAAAGAAAAATTCTGCGAGTACATGCGCACCAGTGATAATTCTTTGGCCACTTGCCTGACTGTGTAGCGCAGCACGTTGAATGATGCGCTGAAAGCCTGCAGTGGGTTTTGCTTCTTTGACATCGTCATTTATTAAATCAGTCAAATCATGCTTAAGATAGTTTTTGAGCTGGGTTGTTAGCAGCTCCGTGGCAACCCCGTTTTTAACTAAGACCTGCTTTGCGTCCTCATCTTCAATCAGTGCTAGCAGGAGATGCTCATACGTTGCATATTCATGCTTCTGGTCTGTAGCAATTGATAAAGCTTTTCTTAGAGTGTGTTCCAGATTATTCGAAAGCATAGCTTCTAACTCTTGGTTTTTTTGTTAGTATAGCAGAACGCAATTGCCATTTAATGCTATAAACAGTAAGTAGTGGTTATTTTGTATGGATTTGTGGTATGAGTTATCTTTGTTGTATGCTATCTTTGATGTAAATGTGATATTTTTGAGGTATTATATGGGGAACAAGGTGTCAAATAAAGTTTTTATAGCTCTTGCTATATTGCTGGTGATAGTTGCTGCAGCAAAGCTATATGTTTATCGTGAATCTGAGGGCAAGTCGGTAGTTAATGAAGTCACCAGGACTGACATAAAAGTCATGCTTTACTCAAAAATTGGTTGCAGATATTGCGATCTTGCTAAGGAATTGTTAGAAGATAGAGGGATTCCTTATGAAGTGATTGAATTGACAAATAAAAAAGATTTGCTTATAAAATTAGCTAGTCAAACAGGGCAAAATACTGTTCCCTATGTTTTTGTTAATGATGAATTTATTGGAGGTTATCAAAGCCTTCGCACGCTTGATGCAAATGGGAAGTTATAAACCTGGAGTGTGCCAATTAAGACAGATAAGGAGAAAATTATGGGATATGTACCAATTGTTGTAGAGCAAACTGCAAAAGGAGAGAGATCGTATGATATCTACTCAAGGCTTCTTAAAGAAAGAATAGTCTTCGTGTGTGGTGAGTTTGAAGATCAGATGGCAAATCTGATTGTTGCACAATTATTGTTTCTCGAAGCTGAAAATCCGGAGAAAGAAATATATATGTATATTAATTCTCCCGGCGGAGTGGTAAGTTCCGGATTGGCTATTTATGATACCATGCAATATATTAGACCAAAGATTGCAACATTATGTATTGGTCAGGCCTGCTCAATGGGTGCAACTATTTTGCTGGCAGGTGAAAAAGGAATGCGCTATGCACTACCCAATAGTCGAGTGATGATTCATCAACCTAGTGGTGGATATCGTGGACAGGCAACTGATATTGAAATTCATGCTAAAGAAACGATGAAAATTAAAACGCTGCTTCATGAGATATATGCTAAGCACACTGGTAAAACTGTTGCGCAAATAGCCAAAAATATGGAGCGTGATAATTTTATGTCAGCCAGTGAAGCCAAGAGCTTTGGCGTAGTTGACCAAATTATTCAAAGTAGAGATTTAATATTAGTGAAGAAGTAGGATTTTACTTTTTTATAAATAACTGATAAAAATAAAAAATACGAAAAATTTAGGTAAATATGGCAGAAAAAACTGATAAAAAATCATTACATTGTTCATTCTGCGGTAAGAATCAGTTCGAAGTAAAAAAACTGATCGCCGGCCCTACAGTATTCATTTGCGATGAGTGTATAGAAATTTGCCTGGACATTATCAAAGAAGAAGCAAGTGAGAAAATTGAAGAGCTTGTTTCTTCAATTCCTAACCCCCAAGAAATTTGCCGTACTTTGGATGAGCATGTAATTGGGCAGGATAGAGCCAAAAGAGTGTTGTCAGTGGCTGTATATAACCACTATAAGCGATTAGAGAGTCTAGCCAGCTCGCAAGAAGATGATGTTGAGCTTGCCAAGTCCAACATTATGCTTATAGGTTCTACAGGTTCCGGGAAAACTTTGCTTGCACAGACTCTTGCAAGGATTCTCGATGTTCCATTTACCATGGCTGATGCTACAACCCTTACAGAAGCCGGTTATGTTGGTGAGGATGTAGAAAATATTCTCCTGCGTTTGCTACAGGCAGCTGAATTTAATGTTGATAAAGCTCAGAAAGGCATTATTTACATTGACGAAATAGATAAAATTGCCAAGAAATCTGAGAATGTATCTATTACCAGAGACGTATCGGGCGAAGGGGTGCAACAGGCGTTGCTTAAAATAATGGAAGGAACTGTTGCTTATGTACCACCTCAAGGAGGCAGAAAGCATCCTCAGCAAGATTTTATTCAGATTGATACATCCAATATATTGTTTATATGTGGTGGTGCGTTTATGGGGATTGAGGGCATTATTTCAGCAAGAAGTGATAAGAGTTCTATTGGTTTTGCTGCGAACGTTAAATCAAAAGAAGAAATGCGTCATGGCGAAGTGCTAAAGGATTTACAGGTTGAAGATCTGATAAAATTTGGCATGATTCCGGAATTTATTGGACGTATCCCAGTGATTGCTACCTTGAAAGAACTGGACAAAGCTGCACTGATTAATATTCTCACTGAGCCGAAAAATGCTATTATCAAGCAATATAAAAAGCTCTTTGCGCTTAATGATGCTAGTCTTGCTTTTACAGATGATGGGCTGGAGGCTGTTGCTGAAAAAGCGTTAAAAAGAAATACCGGAGCAAGAGGGCTTAGGTCAATTATTGAAGATATGTTGCTTGAAGATATGTACAATTTTTCGGAGTTAAAGAACAAGAAAATTACATTTAACCGTGAAACTGTAAATAGTGGAGAGGCAGCAGTAATAAAACCTGGCAAAATTGCTAATGCCGGTTTGTCCAAAAAACGTTTGGCTGTTTAAGTCATGGCCTCTTATGTTGCCGAAAGAGATGCTAAGCTAAAGCAATTTATCAGCAGCCATTTCCAACAAAGTGCTGAGTCGTTGGAATCTATGCTTGGAGATGCAGGCTTGCGTAGTTATTACAGGTTGATCTCTGGTGGCAAGAGCTATATCGTTATGGATTGTCCTCCAACTTACTGCGATGTGCAGCAATTTATTGATATTGCCAGTTACCTTAAAAATAAGGGGTTTTCGACGCCGGAAATTATCGGGCAAGATTCAGATCAAGGTTTCCTGATATTAGAAGATTTTGGCACATTAAGTGTCAAAGATTATTTGCTGAGTGGTTTAGATCAGAGTGAGCTTAAGCGCAAGCAGATTTACCATTTGATTATTGATTTACTGGTCTCGTTGCAGGAGCAAGAGGTACCATCAACTTTGGTAGAATTTGATAACGAGTTGCTTATTCTGGAGCTTGGAGTGTTCGTTGACTGGTATATACCGTATGCCTACAATAGGAAGCTTGGCGTACATGAATTTGAAGAATTTATAGATATCTGGCAGCATATTTTAGCAGAGCAGGTATCGATGCCTAATAGTATTGTATTAAGGGATTACCATGTAGAGAATATGATGTATTTAGAACAGCGTGAATCGATTAGGCAGTTGGGACTTCTGGATTTTCAGGATGCGATGTTCGGGTCGCCGGTTTATGATTTGGTTTCGGTGCTTGAAGATGCGCGTCTGGAAATATCAAGAGATGAGGCACTGCAATATGCAGAATATTTTGCTCAAAAAAAGAAAATTGGGATAGAATCACTGCTGCGTAATTATCATATTTTGGGCGCGCAAAGAAATAGTAGAATTTTAGGAGTATTTGTGAGGAAGGCAAATCGAGATGGGGATGATAGTTATTTAAAATACATTCCCAGAGTGCTTAAGTATCTTGAGTATGATTTATCGTATTTTATGCTTGAGCCGCTAAGGCATTGGTTAGAGAAATTGAAGTTAAGCTTATGATTGATACAATAATGTTATTTGCAGCAGGACTTGGTAACCGTATGCGCCATTTGACAGAAAATAATCCAAAAACATTGATACCGATTTTAGGCAAGCCAATTTTGCATCATGCTCTTGAATTATGCAAATCTTACCCATTTAAGAAAGTGGTTATTAATACCCACTATTTGCACAAGAAAATCGAACAATCCATAGAAGAATTCAAGGCAAATAATCCAGATTTTCCAGAAATAGCAGTCATTTACGAAGAGGAGTTTCTTGAAACCGGCGGAGCTGTGAAAAACGCTATAGATGTGCTTGGGGACAAACCAGTATTTACACTTAATACAGATATTGTTTTGCAGTCAGGGCATAATATCTTTGAAGAGATGATCGGTAAGTGGAATCCTGATAAAATGGATTTTTTACTTCTTATGCAGCCTTATGAAAAAGCTGTTGGTTATGCCGGTCATGGTGATTTTGATTTAGACGCAGAAGGAAAGTTACATAGGCCTGATAAGGAAGAAAATTATGAGTATATGTATGCTGGATTGCAAATTCTAAAGCCGGAAAAAGTGTCGCGTCATCCATTGAAAATATTTTCCCTCAGAGAGTATTATTTAAATAGCGAAAAAGTAATTGCCCTGCGGGCAAAAGATGTTCGATGGTATCATGCAACCAGGCCGGAAGATTTGATAAACATAGAGATGGATATGTTGGCTCACGAGGATGTTTAAATCATGCCTAAAGTTATATTTCTAAACGGCTCATCAAGCTCTGGGAAGACCTCAGTAGCCAAAGAATTACAGCGCATATTACCAGATGCATATAGGAATTGATAAGATCATTTCCATGATGCCAGGTCACTTGAATGACTGGCAGGGTGGGAGAGTAGAGCATGGTTTCTGGTGGAAGAAGAATGTTGATGCGGAAGACAATCTGGTACGTGATATCATGTTAGGCGATATTGCAAAGAGAGTGTCTGCTTCACTAAAATCGTTGGTAGTAGCGTTACTACAAGATGGTCATAATGTGATTATTGATGAAGTTTGCATATCTAAAGAGCAAGCCACAATCTGGAAGGAAACCCTGCAGAGTTTCGATGTGCTTTATGTTGGTGTTACAGCTGATGTGACAACGTTAGAAGCAAGAGAAAAAGCAAGAGGTAATAGAATGGTTGGATCTGCCAGGGCGCAGGCTGCAATCATTCATAATACAGGAATTCAGTATGACTTAATGCTTGATACAGGCGTAGCACCTATAGAGCAATGTGTTGCTGCCATAGTTTCATTAGTAGTGGCATACTAGTTTTTTTACACTCTCTTCACCCTCTATGTTTTATTTTTGCTTTGATCTCAACATTCAGGAAATGTTAATCTCGATAATACTTCACCTGGTCGATCTAAGTACCTACTAGTGTAATACCTAGGTAAAAATCCCTTATATTGTTTTTATAACATTTTTTATAAACTTGGTCATGAAATTTTATGTACCAAAATGGCAGGTTAAATAACGTACTGTGATGTTGGGGAGGATTTTATCCTGCATTGAAATATAGCTTAGTTGTATGTTTTGGCAATTAATGCAATTACTTTTAGTGAATATGAAGTAGCTAGACTAATTAAGCCAAATACAAGCAAGAGACCGAAAGAAAATTCAGTTTTATAAAGAAGCATATTTTGTAGGAATTTATAAGATTTGGTAGTGTTTCTTATGTTAAGTATCGGTCGTATTAAATATTATCTGTATTGTTTTTTATGCTACTTTGTAGATAGTCTTTTATTTCTGATGCCTAGAGAGATAAGGCGTTATAAAGGTGTCATATTCTTGATTATTCTACTAGAAGGCAAAAAGCTGAAAGCTGATTCAGATCACGATGAGACATTGCATAATATTTTTGTTCTAGAGACATTAGAATACGACCAGGATAATGATTTTGTAAAAAGCAAAAATTTCTCAGCAGAAAATCATAATAAAATGAATTTACCTTTTGATTGTATAAAGGATGTTAACGAAGACTATATTTATGGTTTAGCCGCTATACCTTATAAAGGTACTGATATACAGAGAATACAAAATTCCAGTCAAGAATATCAGACTGCAGAACATCAGACTGTGGATAAGTGGTCGCCCATCTCTGAAAATTTTACAGATGACAGGGATTTAAAGAAGGAAGTAATACCAAAAATCTTGAAAAAAGAAGTAACAGACCATTTGCAACAGAACAGCAATTTGCAGGACGGTGTTAAAAGCATAGACGCAAGAGGAGAGCAGAGTTATTCACCAGTCGCAAAATTTCAGGCTTTTGAAGAGCTTAATTTGCCAGGTACGGTGGTAGAAGTAGAAGAAATTACTCCAATAAGTGAAAATCCATACTTACAAGATTCCATAAGTGATAGCATAAATCAGCTGATAGTACGTTATCAGGATTTACAGGATGGGCAGGCGAGTGAAATTCCCGTGATGCTTGTAAGTGAAGGTTCTATAAGTAACCTAGATCAATTTACAAGAGAAAATTCATTCTCAGTACAATTGATACGTGAAGACAGCAGCCAAAATTTACAGGATGGGCAGCTGGGAGAATTTGCCGGAGTACTTGTGCGTGAAGATTCTATGCGTAATCTAAATCAGTTCAGGAGAGAAAATTCATTCTCAGTACAATTAATACGTGAAGACAGCAGTCAAAATTTACAGAACCAGCCAGAAATTCAGGACGGCAGTACACTGGGCTATTCAACTATATTAAAGATACTAATAGGAGCAGGTGCTATAATAGTTGGAGGGGTTATTGTGAAAAATTTATTAGGTGACAATACTGATACTATAACTACTGATCTGGAAACAACTTTTGCTGCAGAAGAAATAAGTTAGTACATAATATTGTTAATAATTATTAGAGAGACTGTTGCATGAATGTTGAGTGTAGTTGTGTACTAAGCTTTAAAAGCAGGGTGAAAAGTAGTGTCTTACTCAATACTCTTACGGCATTGTTAATGAATCAGAAGTTTTATCAACAATAAACTTGAAGGTATTATGTCCAAAACAAGGACATAATAATAGGTAAATAGGAGTTTTTAGTGGTTGTAGTGGCAAAAGATGGCATAAGGGCTTTTTACAGGCTTAAATACCTCGTGTTTACACAGCTGGATCAGTGTCTTGAGCTTCTTCTATACTTGCAGATTGACCACTTTCTGCCTCAAGAGCCAGCAGCTCTTCTTCTTTTGCTTCGTCTTTTTTCTTCGAGCTGCCTTCTTTATGCTCTCTGAGTGCATCTTGTGCCTCTGCTGCAGATTTGGCTACAACAACAAGAACGTTCGTTATAACTTCAGGGTGCAGGATAATTTGAATATTATACACACCATTAAACTTGATCGGGGCATCAAGAAGAATATTGGTGTAGTTTAAAGTAATTCCGACGAGTTTGGAGATTTCTATAGCTAGTGTTCTAGCGTTAACAGAGCCAAATAATCTGCCGTCTGCAGCTGACTGAGTAACAAAGTCTATATGCTTGCCTTCGATAAGTTTTGCAGCTTTTTCAGCATTTTCTTTATTTTCAGAATTTTTGGCTTCCAACTCTTTTTGCAAGGAAGCAAATTTTGCCAGGTTCTCCGTTGTTGTTCTAATTGCAAACTCTTGCGGAATGAGATAATTACGACCATAGCCATTTGCTACGGTGACTGTTTTTCCAACTTTGCCTAATTTTCTAACTGGCTTTACTAAAATAACTTGCATAGCTCTAAATAAATTAAATTTTTATAAATTGACTTAAAATTACAGATATTACTTACGTAAAAAAACGAAAGGTAAAAGTGCAATCACTCTGCTATGTTTAACAGCTTTTTTCAGGACTCGTTGATGCTTTGCACAAACATTGGTAATTCTGCTAGGTAACATTCTACCACCTTCGGAAATAAACTTTTCCAATAGCTCAGGGTTTTTGTAATCTAAAGCAGGGGCTGAAGTAGAACACAAAGGACACCCCTTATTCTTTCTAAAGAACATTTTTGTACTATTATCGGCAGCAGGTGTTCTCTCGCTTGTTGGTTTTGAAATATATTCTTTAGCCATTAACTTTAATCTGTTTTATTATTATCTTTAGTCATCCGCACAGAAGTCTTGTTGATAGTAACATCAACAGCCTCCTGGTTATCTGAATTTTTTGCTTTAAGTATAGGTGACGGATCTTTACTGATCGCATCAACTTTGATCAATGAAGACCGTATCACACTTTCACTAAGTTTGAGTTTTCTATCTATTTCATCGAGCAAAGGTTTTGTTGCTTCAATACCCATGAAATAATAATGTCCTTTTTTGTTGTTCTGGATTTCGTATGCTAGTGGCTTTAAGCCCCAATATTCAGTTTTAATAACTTTACCATTATGGGCTTCGATGATTTGCGCAAAATCATTGGCAATTCTGTCAACTTCTGTCGAAGAAACATCTTGACGAATGATAATAATGGATTCATAAAATGCCATATAAAGCGTCTCCAAATTAGTAAGTGCTTTTAAAATATGGCCATTTATACCAATTTAAACTACATTGTTCAAGCATTATCTTTGCCAACAATACAAAATGTCTTTAAATAACCATAAAATTATAAAAAAACACTTTGTTAATTGAGTTTCATTTGGTTGTAATGCTGAAAAAATTATAATATCCTATTATCTATGCCTGTTCATCAAAATAAAAACTTAAAGGAGTGCGTTTCGTGTCAGATAAATTGCCGCCAAAAATTTTGGTCATTGAGCCAGATGAAGTATTAAATGCAAATTTGTGCAATACAATAGAGCGTTATTGGTTTGATGTAACAAGGGCTAAGGATTCTGAAACTGCGATACGGGCTGCTGAGGTTGATCCACCAAATGTTGCAATAATCAGTTCGAGAATACAGGATAAATCAGCGAATGAAATGGCAGCGCAGCTTAGAAAGCTAAAAGAACTTAAAAACTTGCCGATCCTATTCCTTATGGAACAGGGCGAATCTGTAGAACATCACAATTTTGCTGACAGTGATTGTGCAGAGTCGCTGTATAGACCGTTTACTCCGAACGAACTCATGACAACTATTAGGACGTTGCTTAGAAAATCAAAACCTGTATTTCAGGATAAAATCATAAAATATAATGATATAAGCATGGACCTTTCTACCTATAGGGTTTATAGGAGTAATAAACAAGTGCATTTGGGGCCGACAGAATTTAAGATTTTGCAGTTACTCGTACAGAAGCCTAAAAGCATTTACTCACGTCGTCAAATTATTGATTATGTTTGGGGAACTGAGAAGGATATAGCTCATCGTACAATTGATGTGCATGTCAATAGAATCAGGACTTTGATGAAGCTTGAAAAAGATCAGTATCAATTAATCAAGACAATCAGATCAGCAGGATATTGCTTGGATTAAAACTTTTTTGCTATATAGTCTGGCGAAGATTTGTAATTTAACGGAGTCCATTTTTGTCCTTAGAAAGAAAACTAGAATCGAATCTGATCGTAAAAAGGTTGCTTAGAGATCATGTTGCGCCTTATAAGGGGAGAGTTTTCGTAGCTATAATATTTATGGTCATAGTTGCCTTATGTTCTGCAACAATTGTCTGGCTAGTGCAGCCTGCAATTGACCGGGTTTTTATTACTCACGATCGCAAGATGCTAATATTGATACCGCTGGCAATATTTGTTGTACATTCTGTCAAAGGTATAGCTGAGTATTTTCAGAGCTATATAATAAAATATGTAGGTCAGCAAATACTCACCAATATGCAGATGCGTATGTACGAACATCTGTTATCTTCTGACTTCTTATTCATCCAGTCACAATCTTCCGGTCGATTAATTTCAAGATTCACTAACGATATTGTGCTTATGCGTGGTGCAGTTTCAAATATGTTGGTAGGCTGTGCCAAACACTTATTATCCGTGTTGTTCCTGATAGTGATCATGTTTAGTTTGGAACCGTTTTTGTCGACCTTTATCTTTTTAGCATTTCCGCTGGCAATTTATCCAGTGCAGAAACTTGGTCGTAGGATGCGAGCGGTAACTGGTGATGCTCAAGAAGAATTAAGTAATTTTACTTCCAGGTTGGATGAGACTTTTTATTCAATTAAAGTGATAAAATCATTTTGTACAGAAAAAATAGAAGTCGACAGAGCCAGGAAAATCACGTCCAGGATATTAGGTTTTTACAAAAAAGCAGCAAAGTTTGATTCACTTACTTCTCCGATAATGGAAATTTTGAGTGGTCTTGCGGTAGCCTGCGTATTGTGGTATGGCGGCTTTGCCGTAATAGAGGGTAGGATGACTACAGGGGCATTATTTGCTTTTATCACAGCCTTTGTATCTGCTTATAGACCATTTAAAAGTTTAGTTGCATTGAATGTTAATTTACAGGAAGGACTTGCTGCTGCTAATAGGATATTTAACATTTTGGACCTTAAGCCTACCGTGCGTGATGCGCCCGGTGCCATTAATCCTGTGCTATCATGCCCTGAAATAGAATTTAGAGGAGTTAGTCTGACATTTGACGACAGTAAAATTGCGATTAAATCTCTGGATTTAACAGTGAAAGCTGGTCAGACATACGCTTTTGTCGGCAGATCTGGTAGCGGTAAAACTACAGTTGCTAATTTGCTAGTGCGTTTTTTTGATCCGACTAATGGACAAATTTTGATCGATGGCAATGATGTAAGGCAGATATCTCTTAGGCATTTGCGAAGCCAGATTTCTATGGTTACTCAAGATACCATGCTTTTTGATGCAACTGTTGAAGAGAATATTGCGTATGGTGTAAAAAAGGTTTCAAGAGAAGACGTCATTGAAGCTGCAAAAGCAGCAGATGCGCATGAATTTATAGAATTGTTGCCAGAGGGCTATGATACGGTCGTCGGGTCATTTGGGTCGACTTTATCAGGTGGACAGAGACAAAGATTATCAATAGCCCGTGCTTTTTTGAAGGATGCCCCAGTGCTGTTGTTAGACGAGGCAACTAGTGCGCTGGATCCAAGATCAGAGCAGTCAATTATTAACTCTATTGCTGAGCTTAGAAAAGGTAGAACCACCCTGATAATTACTCATAGGCTTGGTAGCATAACTGATGCTGACCAAATAATAGTTATGAAACAGGGTCGAGTTACAGAACAGGGAAGTCATGCAGAATTACTAGCAGTAGAAAAGGAATATTATAAATTGTATAATAAGGAATTGAAAGAAGTGAATAACTTTGTATAATAGCAGTTCACATTCATGGTAATGTAAATTTCAGCTTAGAAGATATACAAAATAGAGGAAAAATGTTTATAGAAAACGCATACGCAGATACAGATACAATAACCGTTCAGGATGTGCAAAGTGCGCAAGCAGCGCCGTCTGCGGTTGAGTCTGGTTGGACAAGCTTGGTGCCAATGATTTTAATCTTTGTGGTGTTTTATTTCCTGCTAATTCGTCCACAGGAAAAAAAGCGTCGTCAACAGGGTGCATTGGTTGCTGGCGTTAAAAAGGGAGAGGAAGTGCTTACTAATGCAGGTTTTTTTGGAACAGTTATCAGGATTAATGATAGTGATAATACAATCATGGTACAAATTGCTAAAGACGTGGAAGTAAAAGTGCTTAAGAATTCCATTTCTGATATAGTCAGTAGAAGCAAAAAAGAAGTTACTAAGGGTGATGAGAAAGGCACTGATAAGAAACAAATAGAAAATAAGAAAAAGGCATCCTCTAAGTCAAAAAAGAAATAGTTTTGCTGATCTGGCTTGATGTTAGTTATATGCCGTTAGGAGAGAGCATAAGTTGTGCATAAAATACCAAAGTGGAAAGTAATTACTTCTATT
The DNA here is from genome assembly GCA_905479865.1 of uncultured Rickettsiaceae bacterium. GTDB lineage: Bacteria > Pseudomonadota > Alphaproteobacteria > Rickettsiales > Rickettsiaceae > Megaera_A. The sequence continues at coordinate 15,381 of CAJQOD010000016.1, forward strand.
TTATTTACTATCATTGCAATTATTTACGTGTTACCTAACTTCACGAATAATAGCCCTAAATGGTTGCCGGGAGATAGAGTTAATCTAGGTCTCGATCTCAGGGGTGGTTCACATTTATTACTTAATGTAGATTTTGACAGCTACATGGATAACGTCAGTCAGTCAGTAGCAGAAAGTCTCAGGAAATACGCACGCGATGAGAAAATTGGTTACAGAAATCTGCATATTTCCAGAAATAGCGTTAAATTTAATCTGCGCTCAGCAGGCGATTACAAAAAATTGCAAAAGATAGTTAGAAATATCGATACCAACCTTTCCATTGCCAGGGAAGGCGAAGCAGCAATAACGCTTTTTTATAACGAATATGCTGTAAATCAGTTACAGGACAAGGTGATTGACCAATCCATAGAAATTATTAGAATGCGCGTTGATAGCACTGGTACCAAAGAACCAAATATTCAGCGTCAGGGTGTTAAGGATATATTATTGCAGGTACCGGGCGAGGAAAATCCTGCCGAGCTTAAAAGAGTACTTGGTAAGACTGCGAAGCTTACTTTTCATCTGGTAGATGAGAATGCAAACCTTGAGCGTGCCAGGAGCGGTCATGTGCCGATAGGATCAAAAATTATTAAATCTGAAGATACAGCTACTGATATTCTGGTGATCAAGAAGAAGGTGATAGTCAGTGGTGATCAGCTAAATAATGCTCAGGCGCAGTTCCAGGATGCCATGCCTGTTGTACATTTTTCTTTTAATCATTTAGGATCCAGGAAATTTGCTGAAGCGACCTCTAATAACCAGGGTAAGCGTTTGGCTATTGTTCTTGACGGGGTGGTATTGAGTGCGCCTGTTATTAATGTTCCGATTCTTGGAGGCGATGGAATTATTTCCGGCAATTTTACTGTAGAATCAGCAACAGAATTAGCCTTGGTGCTACGTGCAGGAGCTCTACCTGCGCAGCTTAAAATTGTTGAAGAAAGAACTATTGGTCCAAATTTGGGAGCCGATTCAATCGAGTCTGGTAGGATAGCAGCTATGGTTGGGTTTGCATTTGTTGTTGTGTTTATGATGCTCTCTTATGGAATATTGGGAATATTTGCTAACATCACTCTGGTGATTGCATTGCTCTACATCCTGGCACTGTTATCGATGCTGCAGGCAACTTTGACATTACCGGGGATTGCTGGAATTATTCTCACTATTGGCATGGCAGTGGATGCTAATGTATTGATCTATGAGAGAATACGTGAAGAACTTGATAAAGGCTGTTCAAATTTATATGCAGTAAAGATGGGATTTGAGTCAGCATTAGCGACTATTACAGATTCAAATGTTACCACGTTAATTGCAGCATTCCTGCTTTATACTTTCGGTGTTGGAGCGATTAAGGGGTTTGCTGTGACTTTGACAATTGGCATTATTGCTTCCATGTACACTGCTCTGGTGGTGACAAAACTGATGATCGATTTGTGGTTGAAATATTATAAGCCAAAGAGTATGGGTTTGTAATCCAGGACGATTATAAGAGTATTGCAGGATGATCTTTTTTGTTCATTTGTTGTCAGTCTGTCTTCGAATCCTTACTTACTCAAGTACGCTGGGTTTTGCGAGCGGGCATTCCTGGGGGCTAATTCAAAAAATCTTCATCTTGCAACATCCTCATTGTCTTAAACTTGCGAAAAATAGCAAAACAAACTGTTGACGGGGGATGATTAAGAAGCCCTGGATGAGTGTCTATAACGGCAATACAAAGCTAAAGCTTGAACCTTTTTTACCATCACTTTTGGCTTCAATTGTCCCACCATGCACTGTTATTACTTTTTCACACAGTGCTAAACCAACACCCCTGCCTCCTGCGGGTGTCTGGGTTTTTGAACTTACTGTGAATTTATGGAATATACTAATCAGTTCATCTTTCGGTATACCTATTCCCTCATCTGTAATACTGAACTGAACATTATTGTCTTCTGTTTTCGTTAGGCTTATGGTAATTGGCTTACCTTCTCCATATTTAACAGCATTACTAATCAGGCTATCAATTGCTTGGGTTATATAATACTCGTCACAGTGTACAATCAATTTATCTTCAACTTTAAAAATAAATTCCTGCTTGTCATCATCTGCAAATATCTTCTTATATAAAACAGGGCGTTCTCTTACCAGCTCACTTAAATCTACTTCCGTTTTATTAAGCTCATAAGTCAGAGCCGAGAGTTTTGACAGATCAGCTATATTACTGACAAAACTCTTAAGCCTGTCACTACTACTTACTATATCTTTAATCGATTGTTTAACAAGTTTTTCATCCAGACTATCATAGCAGGAATACAGAACCTCACTTAAAGATAAGATACCGGTCATTGGAGTATTGGTTTCATGTGGTATATTACGAATAAACTCATCCTTTAAATCCCTTAGCTTTGATATTTCAATATTTCTGAGCTTCAACTGATCCTTTAGATAGATTTCTTTGGTCTTGAGCTTTCCCTCTTTATCTTTGAACTGATTTTCCAGAAACTCTAACCCTTGCACAACATTTTCAAGCTCTCTTTTTGCAAAATCAGCTTCTTTCTTTAAATCTTTCACTTCATACTCCAAATGAGCAGCCTTTTCTTCTGTTGCTTCAAATTGTTCTTGTTTGGGTTTGAGGAAGGCAAGTGTAAATCCGCCTATTACAAACAACACATATACTATTTTTAATCGGATATCATAAATTTCGACAGCAGTAAAATCGCCTATATAATTTTGATAAATAGAAAAAGCAGATAAAACTCCTAACGCTATTACTGTTAACGCTATTTGCCAGTGTAGTAACATGCCGATTACGGCAAGATTCATTATGAATATTATTAATGCAATCTGTGCAAATCCACTCAACAGTACTAATAAGCTACTAATAAACGCAAGGCTTACAAAGATCGATATATACCAAATTAAACCTATATACCTTTCCCTAAAATCTTTCGGCCATAATTCATTACAAATAAATGCTGTTGCTATAAATAAAACAACTGCCTGTAGAACATTAATTAAAACAATATATTGTTGATATACTTCTGAACTTAATGCAAAAGTTGAAATCATTATTGATAAAACAGCAAATGCAAAATAAATATATATTATTTGCTGTTTTGGAGAATGCAAGCGACAATACTCTATTGGATTAACATTCTTTAGATTGCAGAAGAAGCTTAAGCAAAGTTTTTTTAAACTTTGTTTTTTTACTTCAGCTATTTCTAATTTATTAACATTATTATTCCATCCTCCTGATTCTCCCAGAACATAATGAGCTAATAATAATGTTAATAAATTAGCTATCGTACCTGGAATTATACTATCGATGTCTGTAAGTGGTTGTACATATATCCGCCATATAATTACAGTTATAACTCCAGTAGTTATTGCTAATAAAACCACTCGTGGAGTAGTTCTAAATCCAAAAATTGCAAGCATTAAAGGCATGGTAATTACTGGAGTATAAAAATTTCCAACTAGCAATAATAATTTAAATAGTCCAGTAGTGGATAGTGCTAAAATTATGGCAACAATACCTGCAAAACAAGCAAAAATCCTTGAAACAAAAAGATCATTTTTTGAAAAACTTATATTCAATGATTTACAAAAATCATGCGAAAAAATTACTGATGCAGAGTTCAGATAAGAATCAGCCGTTGACATTATCATTGCCATTATGCCTATTAATATCAGGCCTTTAAAACCTGCATATGAATAATTGTCTACTACATACATGACCAAGTTATCTGGATTTAAATTAGGATTGTGAGCTAGTAGTACTGTTCCGATAAAACATGCTGTAGCACCTATAAATAGGCAAAGTATTGCTGCAATAATAAAAGATTTACGCACTTGCGCTATACTTTTAGCCATTAAAATTCTGTGAAAAGTAGCCGGATCCAATCCTGGAATTGTGTAATATAGAAACAACATGAGTGCAACGTAGAATTTAGGATCATTATAGTCAAATACTTGTCTATAATCGAATAATGGATTGGTTCTGACAGTATCTATTATAAGTCCTGGGGGATTATTAAATATGTTCCAGATTAGTAAAGCTACAATTGGTAATGTTATACCAAATGTAAGGAATTGCACTGCATCAGTGAATGTTACAGATTTAATCCCTCCAAAAGCAGAATAAGCAATTACTATAAAGCTGCTTATTAACACAGCATACATATTAGAAAAATGAAAAAAGTGATTAAATAGTGCAGAAAGTAGTTTTATTTGTACCGCAACCGAGCCAATACAAAGGGCTATTGATGCAATGGATGTAATTATTCTTACATTCTTGCCATATAAATCGCCCATTACTTCAGCTACCGATAATTTATCGAAGAATTGCTTAACTCTTGGAGCAATTAGATAACCAACTATTAATAAGGTCAGTACATCGCCGAACCTTGCAAAGACATGCCACAACCCTTCCTTATAAGTTTCTGAAAGCGCACTAGCAAAAAAACCACCACCAATCCAAGTAGCAATAATAGTTGCTGAAAGGGTAGCAGTACTGAAATTCCTTCCCCCTAAAGCATACACTGTTATATTTTTGATATGGCGTCCGTGATACAACCCAACAGCAAGATTGATCAATAAAAATGCTGCAACAATAGCTACATCCACATCAAAAGACATAAGCTTTTAACTTATTAGTTAATAGAATGACGTTAAATATTAGTAGAATACTCATCTGCTGATTGCAAGAGTTATTTGCGTGGGTATTGCTTGTGCGCCTAATTAGGTATTACTGAAGGAACAACGAACATGGATATCATCAGATTATCACAGTGGTGATCCGGGTATTTGAAATTTTCATATAGCCTGACCAAGGACTCCTGCTCTTTTCCAAGTAAACACAACACGCTTCTTCTAAAGTTTTCTCTTCTTGCTCTACTTTTAGGACAGTATAAAAACCCTTATTTCTCCCGAGCAGGAGCAGTCATACCCATGATATTATAACCAGAATCTACATAGTGAATTTCTCCCGTAACGCCGTTTGCCAGATCGCTGATCAGGTAAAGCGCAGCACCGGCGACATCCTGCTGAGTTGTATTCCTTTTTAGAGGTGCGGTACTCTCATGTATTTTAAGCATTGATTTAAAGTCACCAATTCCGCTGGCTGCCAGCGTTTTTATTGGGCCTGCAGAAATAGCATTTACTCTGATGTTATTGGGTCCCATATCATGGGCAAGATACTTGACACTGGTTTCAAGTGCGGATTTTGCCAGTCCCATAACGTTATAGAATGGGATTACTTTTTCAGCTCCGTAATAACTCAAGGTAAGTATGGATCCACCATCATTCATTAAAGGCTCGGCGCGTTTTGCAAGGGCAGTCAGTGAATAGCATGATATGTTCATGGAGTTTAGGAAGTTTGGCAGGCTGGTGTCGATATATCTTCCTCTGAGTTCGTCCTTATCTGCAAAGGCGATACCATGAACAATAAAATCAATTTTGCCCCATTTTTTACTGACAGCTTCAAATAAATGATCCATCGAGGCTTTATCGGTAACGTCACATTCTTCCACGAAATTGCAGTCAATTTCTTCAGCCAGTGGCAATACTCTTTTTTCAAGTAATTCTCCCTGATAGGTAAGGGCTATTTCTGCGCCATGTTCTTTCAGTATTTGTGCAATTGCCCAGGAGATGGACAATTTATTTGCAACGCCGGTAACTATACCTTTTTTACCGGAAAGGAGTTTGTTTGAAGCATTTGTCATAAAAAACCTTATTAGTTGACTATACATGCAGTTCTAATTTGTATATCATCGAACAGGAATTTGTACAAGTGGTTTAATAATGTTTTTAAATAGAAAAATATCCCTGGTTTCCGGTATGATTTGTGGAGTTTCTTTTGCTCCGGTATTTTTCACTCCGGGAATATTTATGTTATCTATGCTATGCACGCAGATAGCAGATTCAGATACCAGGAAACAGGCTGCAGGTTTTGGGTATCTGTTTGGTTTTGGTTTTTTTCTTAGTACTTTATATTGGATTTCTTTTGGAGTTAGCGTTTATATTGAAGAGTTTTGGTGGGCCATTCCGTTTGCATTATTCGGACTGCCGGCGTTTCTGGCGTTATTTACAGCTTTGCATGGCGCAGTTGTCTGGCAATTTAAGAACAGTTATTTATATCATTTCTTTTTTTGCTGCGTATGGTTATTCGTTGAGTGGTTGATGTCATGGATATTTACCGGTTTGCCGTGGGGGATGCTAGGATACGCATTTTCAATATCGGATATGTTGATTCAATCTGCCAGTGTGTTTGGTATCCTGGGTTTAAGTTTCGCAGCACTTTATATCGGTTCAAGCCTATTTTCCAAAAATATGCTTGTTCCCAGGGTAATTATTGCCGGTATATTATTTATAATGATGATGGTGTTTGGTTATGAGAGGCTGGAAGAGAATCCAACAGAATTTAGTGAGTTGAAAATTCGTGTTGTCCAGCCTTCGATTCAACAAATTGCTAAGTGGGATCCGGCAGAGTTTTGGAAGAATCTTGATGCTCAGGTGGTTTTATCACAGGGAAATGGTGATCCGGATATAATAGTTTGGTCAGAGGCTGCGCTTACTGTTCCATATTATTACAAGCCAGTACATAATAGCTTAATGTCAGTTTTTACCAAAAACGATCAACTATTATTGGCCGGTGGCGTCAACGATAACGCCAAGCAGGATGATGAATATGAAATTTATACGTCGCTAATTACAATCAATAGTGATGGCAAACTCCTATTTGATTATCATAAATCGCATCTGGTTCCATTTGGTGAATATATGCCTCTTGCAAATTATTTGCCGATAAAAAAGCTTACTCCAGGAATAGTAGACTATACACCGGGGAATCGAGAAATTATGTATTTAAAACCTTTTAATCTATATATACATCCGCTTATATGTTACGAGTCAATTTTTGCTGAAGAAGTTAGAATTTCTAATAGTGAGGTAGATGTGATGGTAAATGTAACTAATGATGCCTGGTATGGAAAATCCTCTGGGCCATACCAGCATTTTGAAATTAGTCGAATGCGCTCTATTGAAAACGGACTGCCGATGATCAGGGCTGCTAATAATGGAATATCAGCCATTATTGATCCTTTGGGTAGAGTTTTAGGACGTCTTGAACTCAATCAAATAGGAGTGCTAGATGAATATATGCCACTGAAATTGCTTCTTCCGACCATCTACTCCGAATGGGGCAATATGGCCTTATTTTTCTGGGTATTTTTCGTGTTAATATTACAATTAATGATCACGTTATTATACTTACGATTTTTTAAATAACAGAAATTACTTGTTGCAATTGCTGGTAAATAGTAGCCACGATAAGTGGAATTTAAGGTTAATGTAATAGCATATTGTAATTAGGTCTATGTCTGAGGAAACCGGGGCAAAGGGAAGGGCAGATAACGTCGATAAGCTAGTCAGTTACCGGCTGAAGATGCGTAGGATTATGTTGGGCTTAAGTCAGCATGATTTGAGCAAAGCTGTTGATGTCAGTATTCAGCAAATACAAAAATATGAAAAAGCTACTAACCGCATTTCTAGTGGAAAATTATTTGCTTTTGCAAAATTTTTGAAGATACCTGTCACTTACTTCTTCGACCAGACCGATGATAGTAGTAACATTATTGGCGCTATCTTTGCTGAAGATGGTTCAGCCTATGATGCAAATGACAAAAATGCGGTAACGGAAAAAGAAATAGTCAGTTTGGTTAAAGCTTTCAGTGAAATTAAAAATCCTCAGAGCCGCAGAAAAATAATAGAACTTGTTAAAACAATGGCTTAAAATCTATTTGTTTTTGGAAGCGGCATTACTATTGTTTTATTCGATGTGTCCTAAAATTTCGAAATCAAACTTGACTAAGCCAGTAAAATTTATTACCATCGCCAATTTAAATTAAACATATAATTAGTACATAATAATGCGTAATCCGGTTATTACATCCGTGTATTTTATTATAGCTCTGGCAAATCTGCTGGCGGCGTAGCTGCTGTCAATCCTATTTCTAAATTTACATTACTAGATTATATTTTTTCATAGCCATTGCTATAAAAGATTAGTGTGATTATCCCAATTAGTTATTGTTCGAGGAAGATTAAAATGAAAGTCGAAGAGAAAAATAAATTTATTTCTATATTGATATGGTCGTGCATTACGATGTTTTATTGCTATCAATATATTTTACGGCCTTTGCCTAATATAATAATGCCGGATATTATGAGCAAATATGACATTGGAGCTTCGGAGTTTGGCACTTTTGCAGGCATTTATTACATAGGATATATTGTGGTTCATATTCCAATTGGAATATTGCTTAGCCGATTTGGTGCCAGGGTTATTCTTCCGCTTTGTATTGCCTGTACGGCGCTTGGTCTTACGCCTATGGTTTATTTGGATTCATGGTGGAGCGTAGTAGCTGGCAGAGTATTGACCGGCGTTGGTTCATCTGCAGCTATTGTTGGTGCATTACAAATTTTTCGTATCCTATATCCTGCTAAATTTGCCAGAATGCTTGGTATTATGGTGTCGCTTGGTTTGCTTACAACAGTTTATGCCGGCACACTACTTTCAGAAATTATTGAATCAATTGGTATCGATACTACCATCAGTGTGTTGTTATATGCAGGAATTGTTTTAGCTGCTATGACTTACTTCCTGTTGCCGTCATCGGTATCTGAAGTATCTCACAGTAATATTTGGACTGATATTAAGGCGATTATTTATAATTATAAATTGCTATTTACCAGCCTGTTTGCAGGTCTTATGGTTGGTCCCCTTGAAGGATTTGCTGATGCGTGGGGTAGTGCGTTTATAATGAGCGTTTACGGGCTGGAGAAAGCCGCAGCTGATTCTACAACCTTCTCAGTGTTTTTAGGTATGTGTGCAGGATGCTTTATTTTACCGTACATAGCTGATAAGACCAGGCTGTATTTTGGAGTAACAATTTTTTCAGGTATCGTAATGATTATTTGTTTCGTGTACATACTCAGTGGTAAGGCAAATGCTGATTCCTTGTATTATACATGTGTTATAACCGGAATATTCTGCGCTTATCAGGTGGTAATAATTGCCAGAATTGCAACGTTTGTTTCAGAAGAGCGCAGTGGGATGGCAGCAGCAGTAGCCAACATGATCATTATGATTTTCGGTTGGGTGTTCCATAATTCTATCGGCATGACTTTGGATAATCTTTGGAATGGCAAGATGGTTGATGGAATCAGGTCATATAGTGCTGAGGCCTTCATTACCGGTATATCCATAATACCAGTTGCCATGAGTTTTGCGGTCATAGGTCTGTCAGTCATTGTAATGGCTAATGTTGTACATGCGCGTTTGATACAGAAGAAATTTTAGAGTTATAGACACCAAACTATTATCTTTAAAAATAGTTTTGGTGCCTATTTAGACACTTGACAGAAGGCGGAATTCATGAGAGCTTAACTACATAAATATTAATCTGAATGATTCTACGATGAAAAAGTTAATTATATTTGTCCTAGTTAGTGTGATTTCAGTTGCAGCCTCAGCAGTCAATAACATTGCGGCAACTATTGAGCAAAAAATCAAGCAAACTGATCCTAATCTGAATATTGGTATTAAAATTACTAATTTGGATCAGAACAGGATTGTTTTTGAAAAAAATGCTGATAGGTATTTTATTCCGGCCAGTACGTTGAAATTTATCACAATTGTTTCTCTGCTTGAGCATTTTGGCTCAGACTATAAATTTACCAGTAGTGTGCTAAATGAGGGGAAAGACTATTATTTGGATATTCATGATCCTGACTTCAACGATTCTGATTTAGACTCTATGGTGGTGAGTATTGCCAAACATTCAAACAAAAAAATTCAGGGAAATATATATATTGTCGATAATGAATTTACTTTACCGGCAATGATGCGAGGTAAAACGTATAGCGATACTATATATTGTTATGGTGCGCCAATCACTAAGGTTCATATCAATAAGAATTGTAGTATGCTAAAGGTGGATACTGCAAAAGTAGGACAAAAAATCAAAATTAAGTTGGCTAAGAATTTCCCGTATGTAATTGAAAATAATGCGATAACAATTGCCAAGAATAGCCTCGACAGGTTGCATACCAGCATCAAAGATGGAAATTATATTATTAATGGAACGTTGAGTACAAGTACGGGGCAAGTGTTCATTGGAGCTGTTGCAAATGATAATTTTGCGCAAGTTAGACATCATTTGCAGAAATGTTTAGAAGAGCAGGGTATCGAGTTTCAGGGCAAGATATTGTATGGCAAATTACCATTTAGGGTTAAAAATATTGCATCTGTTTCCAAAAATATGAAAGAGGTCGCTGCCATTGCGATGAAGATATCGGATAACTTTATGACGGATTATTTATTGTCAGAATTTGCCACGCAAACAAAACAGATAGAATGGCGACGTGCTACAGAAAGCCTGAAGCGTTTTGTATTTAAGAAATTTGCTGTAGATATGACCAGGTCTGCATTACAAGACGGGTCAGGTATTTCCCGTCTTAATTTGTTAACGATTAATCAGTTTGACAGTTTTTTAAAAGCAGTAGCTTTAAAGCCAAATTTTGCAGAAGTTAAGTCCATAATGGCATGTCCTGGTGAAGAATGTACTTTGCGTGAGCGTTTTAAAAATATGCCTAAATTTTATGCCAAGACCGGCAAGTTGAGCGGTGTTTCATCACTTGTAGGTTATTTCTATGATAAGAACAATGAGTTACACAGTTTTGTCATTATTGCAAATAACTTTTATGGGAGCATTACTCGGTATCATAAGTTAGAAGAAGAGATAATAAGGCTTATAGCAGAATGAGTATAGTAACGGATTTGGTAACATGCGCACGCTACCTTCATTGTCTTAAGCAGGTGTACACAACAATTTAGTGAGGCGGCAATCTACGCTTCAATTTTATCCTCATCAATGTGAGTTTTTTCGTAGTTTTCATGGCGCATCTGCGCTTCAATACATAGCGTTGCAACAGGTCTTGCCTCCAGGCGTTTTAGTCCTATTTTTTCACCGGTTTCTTCGCAATAGCCGTAATCACCTTTGTCTATTCTGGTAATAGCAGTTTCGATTTTATCGATTAGCTTGCGGTAACGATCTCTTGTACGTAGTTCGATTGTTGTTTCAGTTTCAACGCTTGCTCGGTCATTTAAGTCCGGTTCACTCCAATTTTCTTCTTTCAGGTGATTCAGAGTTTCACGAGACTCGTCGAGTAATTCCTCTCTCCAGTTTTGCAATTTTAATCTAAAATACTCAAGTTGCATTGGGTTCATATATTCTTCATTTTCAGAAGGCCTGTACCCTTTAGGTAAAATAATTTTTTGCATATTGATCTCCCTAAAGTTATTGCATATTAGAACAATATAGCTCATAAGCAAAATTTAACGCAAGTATATTTTGTTAAAAGTTGTTGTTAGAGCCTGGGTGAGCTTTATCGTAGACAGATTCCAGGTGGCTTTGATTAATTTTTGTATATCTTTGTGTGGTAGAAAGGCTTTGGTGTCCTAAGAGATCCTGTATTGATCGTAGGTCAGCTCCATTCTCAAGTAGATGTGTAGCAAAACTATGTCTAAAAGCATGAGAGCTTAAATGTTCTGGAAGGCCAAGCATTCTGCGCAGTTGTATTAGTTCTCGGTTAAATACAGCTCGTTGCAATGGAGCACCGCGTTTTCCACGAAATATAGGCTCATCTGAGTCAATAGAATATGGTAGTGTAGTAATATATTGTTCAATCAATAATCTTACTTCATTGATCCATGGAATAAGCCGTTCTTTATGGCCTTTACCAAGGATTTTTATAAATTCATGGTTTTCCAGATGCTTTTTAGTAATTGATAGAGCTTCAGAAATACGTAAGCCACTTGCGTAAATTAGGGTGAGCAGTGCTTTGTTCCGCAGATGCATCCATTCTTCGTCGCCTAGCATTTCTATGTTTTTAAGCGATATTTGTGCTTCCTCTTTAGATAAAGCTTTTGGCAGGTTTTTTGGTTTCTTGGGGCTGTGTACTGTAAAGATTGTATGGCAGTTAATGTCATGTTTTTTCTCCAGATACTTATAGAAATTCTTTACAGAAGATAAAGCTCTGGCATTTGAGACGGCACTGTAGCTATCTCGATGCCTGGCAGATAACCAGCTACGCATGAACCGGATATCAATGGATTCAATTATCTTGAGTGAGACATCTTTAGAGTAGTATTTGGTGATAAAGCTTAGGAAATGATTGAGGTCATTTAGATAAGATTGCAAAGTATGGTTTGAATAATTGCGCTGCACTCCAAGATAATGCTGCCATTCATTGACGATTTTTACAATTTCGGGATGGTGAATATACACGATTGTTATTCTTTACTTAATCAAGATGATTATTAATTAATATAATATATGTAATCTATACAGCAATGACAAGCGATCGGGTAGTTATTTCTAATGATTGGTATTACTTTCCAATACAGAAATTGCTAAAAATTTCCCCTAGAATTTCATCAACAGTGATTTTACCGGTAATGTTGCTGATGGCACGGATTGTCATGCGTATATCTTCAGTTACCAGAACCAGATCGTTGTCCATAGAGACGTTTGACAAATATTCTAATGCCTTTTCCAATTGAGCTCTATGCCTGGCTCTGGTGATTTGAGGGGTTTCTGATGGTCTGGCTATTTTATCGGATATTAATATAATCTGGTTTAGTATACTCTTGAGTCCAACTTGATTTTTTATAGAAACTTTAATTGGAACTTTCCCATGGATTTGACTGGGTGATTTCGTTTTGCAGAGGTCGATTTTATTTAGCAGAATAATCGTATTATCATCAATGATATCAGAAAAATAATTATTATTGTTTATTGGTTCGGAAGAATCATACATGACAATTTTGATATCAGAACTTTGTGATATTTTTTTTGCCCTATCTATGCCTTCTTGTTCGATTGTATCTGTGGTTCTATCGTGAATGCCGGCTGTATCCTGTAATATTATTGGATAACCACCAATATCCAGATGTCCTTCAATGATATCACGTGTGGTTCCGGCAATATCCGATACAATTGCCACGTCTCTTTTCACGAAATAATTTAACAAACTGGACTTACCTACATTAGGTTTTCCTAAAATGGCTAATTTTAAACCGCTGCGTAGTCTTTCACCACGATTATTATCGTTCAGATGTTCTTGCATCTCCTGGATTAATTTTTCTATCAAAACACCTACTTGAGTTAAGGTTTCTTCTGGAATATCTTCATCTGGAAAATCAATATATGCTTCAAGTAAACTAATCAGGCTAAGTAATTGCGTACGCCACCTATCATAGATTTTTTCCAATCCCCCACCGAGTTGCTTTATCGCTTGTCTGTGCTGGAGTTCTGTTTCTGAGTCTATCAAGTCTGCGAGTCCTTCAGCGGCAGTGAGATCCATTTTGCCATTTAAAAAGGCTCTTCTTGCAAATTCTCCAGGTTCTGCAAGCCGAAGACCCGGGAGCTTGGTTAAGACCTCATTTAGAAGTTTGATAACCGCTAAGCTGCCATGTGTATGAATTTCAGCGGAGTCTTCGCCTGTGAAGCTCGCATTACCGCGGAAAAATACGACCATAGATTCATCTATCTGTTGCTTGTTTTGTGGATTGTAGATATTTCGAAAATATAGTTTTCGAGGTTCTAATTGATCAACACTGGTACCAAGTAGTTGCTCCAAAGCCATAATGGTTTTAGGACCTGAAAGCCTAAATACAGCCACTCCAGCTTTACCATGAGCAGAGCATTGTGCAAAAATAGTATCCATTGATATAGACCAAACACTTGATAGGGGGTTCCATTTCTTATATTATACGCATAGTTTGTAAATTTATAAAGCTATTACGGGATCATGATCTATGGTTAACAGTTCAAATATCAAGAAATCACTTGCTCTTAGCCAATTAAATTGCAAAATTAATGATTTTAGTTCTGAAATTCTTGAACTGGTTAATGCTGATAGTAAGGGAGGTTTATATACGGCATTTGTTCGTAATTTTCTCAAATATATTCCTATTGACTACAGATCTCGGGATAAAATTAGTTTATTTGGTGATTTTACGCATGAAGCATTTGAATTTTTCCTACACAGGTTACCTAACAATCGCAAAATTGAAATTTCTGTTACCGAGTTCAAAAATAACCCTTCTATAACTATATTGATTGCCGTAGAGAATAGGCCATTTATTATCGACTCGCTAAACAGCCTGATGTCGAAACTTGCCTTGCAAACAATTTTTACCTTTCACCCCGTAATTTCCAGCATTAGAGATGATGATGGAAATTTACAGAAAATCGTGGACAAAGGTGAAGGTGGAATAAACGAGTCTCTAGTATATATCAAAGTACTTGGCGCATTTGACGATGAAACTTTAGCTACGATAAAGGCTGAGATTAATAATATTATTGATCTTGTGGATTATACCTATAATTCCTGGCAGACGCTGCTGAATAAGATCATTGGCATTACAACGGATATTGTTCACAATAAAAGCCTATATGAAAAAGAACACCTCCCGGCGGAAGAAACCTTGGATTTTCTTAATTGGCTACAGAAAAATAATATTACTTTCCTCGGGGTAGTAGATTTTGATGTGAAATCCAAGACTCTAACGCATGAGGAGGGAGTAAAAGATATTTGGCAGAATAATTTAGAAGAAATTTCCACTATTATTGAATTCTCCAAAAGTGAGTATTATGAAAACAAGCTTGCCATGCTTGGTAAGATCAATAAATTATCACCAGTGCATAGAAATGCGTTAGTAGATTATATTTTAATAAAACGTCTGGATGAAGAGGGAGTTTACAGGAATGGAACCATAATTTTTGGGCTGTATGGAACGGCAATTTATTTCCAGTCAATCAAAAGCGTGCCAATATTACGCGGTAAGATGAATTATGTTCTTGAGGAATCCGGTTTTCCTCTAAATGGCTATAATGCAAAGAAAATTAAGAATATTATCGAGTCGCTGCCGAGAGATATTTTAATTCAGATTGACGAAGAAGATTTATACTGCATGTGTATACACATGTTGTCGAGCATGCGCAGCCATAAACTTAAATTATTTGTTCAGCAGGATTGGTCTAATTCTTTCATTAATGTAATTGTGTTCCTTCCAAGGGAAAGGCTTACACCTGAAGTTTATAATGATATTAGCTGTTATTTAACTGAGAAATTTTCTAGCGAGATTATTGCAGATAATATTACCGTAGTAGCGCAAGATTTTTCACATTTATTTGCTACCTTGGCTATTAAAGATGTATCAAAGCTGGATTTTTCTCATGATGAAGTGGAAGCCGAGCTTATTCAAATAACTACTAATTGGTCAGAAGGCTTGTTGCATAAATTGTGCGATGAACTTGGAGAGTATGAAGGCGGTATTAGACACAAAGAGATTGAACCGTCTTTTCCTGCAGAATATAGGCATAAGTTTAATGCAGATGTAACAATTGACGATGTACACCATTTAGAAAGGGCAGCTGAATGTGGAAAGCTGATATTTAATCTCATTGAAGGAGAGGGTAATGAATTTTTCCTGAAGTTTTATAGTCCGGAAGTAAATCTGACACTTTCTGATACATTGCCAGCTATCGAAAATCTTGGATTTATTGCTATTGACGAACAAAGTTTTGCAATTAAAGAGTCGTCTGACTTCAAAAAAAGCTGGATTTATGAATTTAAATTATCAAGTCCGATTACGATTGAGGTTCCATTTGCGCAGTTAAAGCACAATATCGAAGAAGCTTTGGGTAAAATGAGCGATGGAGTGTTAACGAGCGATTCCTTGAGTAAATTATTAGTGCTATCGGGTTTTGATTGGGTCAAAGTTAAATTGCTCAAGTCATTGACCCGTTATTTGCATCAAACCGGTTTTATATATGGTAAGGGGTATGTACAACAAACATTGATCAAACACAATAAGTTTACAGAAATGCTGGTTGGCCTTTTTGCAGCAAGGTTTGATCCGGCTGCTTATTCGAAAGAGAAAGTTAAGTTGCTATCAAAAAAAATGATTGCATATTTAGATACGGTGACAAGCAGTACAGAAGATAAGGTTCTGCAAAATATGCGATTAATTATTGAAGCTATAGTTAGAACTAATTTTTATCAGAATGGCGGCGATGGGACTCGGAATTACTTATCTTTTAAATTTAAATCCAACAAAGTACCGGATTTACCGCTTCCAATACCTTATGCTGAGATTTTTGTATACTCAAACGAATTTGAAGGCATTCATTTGCGCGGCGGGAAGGTTGCAAGAGGTGGTTTGCGCTGGTCTGATCGGGGAGAGGATTACAGGACAGAAGTGCTTGGGCTGATGAAGTCACAAATGACTAAAAATACTGTAATTGTACCAGTTGGGTCAAAAGGAACTTTCTATATCAATTTCACTCAAGGTGAGATGAGCCGGGAAGAATATATGCAAAAAGTCGTATCCTGTTATAAGGATTTTTTAAGAGGCTTGTTGGATATTACTGATAATTTGGTGGATGGCCATATAGTCCAGCCTGAAAACACCATTATATATGATGATGCAAACCCGTATCTTGTGGTTGCAGCAGATAAAGGTACAGCGAGCTTCTCGGACTATGCCAACGCAGTATCAGCAGAGTATAATTTTTGGCTTGGAGATGCTTTTGCCTCTGGGGGGTCAGTTGGCTATGACCATAAGAAAATGGGTATCACGGCCAAGGGAGCGTGGATATCTGCTCAATCACATTTTTTGGAAATGGGAATTGATATACAAAAAGAGCCGTTTACTGTAGCCGGTATTGGTGATATGTCCGGTGATGTGTTTGGTAATGGGATGTTGCTATCCAAGCATATAAAACTTATTGCAGCTTTTAATCACCAGCATGTTTTTATTGATCCAAATCCTGATTGTAAAACCAGTTATAAGGAAAGACGCAGGCTCTTTACTACTCCTCGTACCAAGTGGACCGACTATAACAGGAGACTAATTTCAAAAGGTGGTGGGGTATTTGAAAGGTCAGCAAAAATCCTGAATGTCTCCAAAGAGATACAGGATTTGCTGGATTTATCATCGAATAGCATTACACCTGATAAGCTTATTAAAGCCATACTGAAATCCAAAGTAGATTTACTGTGGAATGGAGGAATAGGCACATATATAAAATCATCTGTTGAGAATAATATTGATATTGGTGATAAAGCTAATGATGGTTTGCGAGTCAACGGCAGTGAAGTTCAGGCGAAGGTCATTTCTGAAGGTGGAAATCTTGGCCTGTCGCAGCTCGGGAGAATAGAGTATGCACTTGGCGGTGGCCGGATTAATACCGACTTTATTGATAATTCCGCCGGAGTTGACTGCTCTGATCATGAGGTGAATATCAAGATCGTTCTAAATAGTGCTGTTCTGTCTGGAAAAATTACCATACAGGAGCGCAATGCAATCCTTGAGCAGATGACGGAAGCTGTTGAAGGTTTAGTGTTGATAGATAATTACGATCAGAATTTGGCACTAACTATTTCTTCGCTTTCGACAGCGGTAAATATTGAGTCTTTCAGCCAGTTGATTCAGGAGTTGGAAAATGAAGGGTTGCTTGATAGTGAAGTAGAATTTTTGCCCGGCAAGTCAGAACTTTCAAGGCGCACTATCGCAAATGAAGGGATGACCAGACCGGAGCTTGCTGTCTTACTATCTTATAGTAAGATGTCTCTTGATGTTGATTTGTCGTCAGCCTCGCTTGCTGAAGATAAATATTTTGAGAAATATTTATTTGATTATTTCCCACAAATAATGCGAAAGAAATTCAAGGAAGAAATAGAAAACCATCCACTACGCCAGGAAATTATCAGAACCGTTATTACCAATAAATTGGTGAACCAGCTTGGAGGTCCGCTAATAAGCTCCATTAAGAAAGAGACCGGTAGCCACCCATGTGATATTGCCAGAGCGTATGCTGCTACCCTGGAAATTTTTGACCTTGAACATTTATGGAGTAAGGTTGCAAATCTTGGGGCATCTGTTGACATGGCAATAAAAGCGGAAATGTTCTCGGATCTTGGTAGAATTATGCGCCGCGGGATTAGCTGGTTTGCAAGGAATATTAAGCATCCAATCGACATAAATGATACTATTAAAGAATTTAGCAAACAGACAGATGTGCTAACAGAAATTATTAGTAAGCTGTTAGTAGGGACAACAAAAACACGATTCTTCAGTAGAATTAAGCATTATACGGACTCAGGAGTGGACAAAAAACTGGCTAAATCTGTTGCAACTCTTGAAGTATTGGTATCTGCGTTTGATATCATCTATATTGCAAAACAGACCAATACAAAAAATGAAGATATTGCGAATTTATACTTTGAAAGTGGTGATGTATTTAGTATAGACTGGTTACGGCAATCTTGTGAAGCGCAAGTGAATGAGTCATATTGGAATAGACTCTCAGTACAGTCCTTGAAAGATGATTTCTATGATAAACAAAGGCGTTTAGTTACCGAGATCGTTGCTCAAAGTCAGCAAGCTGTAAATCTAAAATTGTGGCTACAGGAAAACTCTGCTGCTGCTAGCATTTTTATTAATTTTGTAGAAGATATAAAAATGCAGGAAACTGTTAATCTTAATATAATAATTCTTGCTAATAAGAAATTGGAAATCTTCTTAAGAAAACTAAAGGCAAAATAATGACTTCCAAATTAAAAGAAGCACGCCAGAATGCGGGCTATAGTGTAGAAGAAGTAGCCGAGATTTTAAAAATTCGTAAGCAATATATTATTGATTTGGAAGAAGAGAAGTTTGTAGACCTCCCTGGTCAAATATATGTTGACGGCTATACCAGAATGTATTACGAATTTTTAAAAATTGATTTTCCTGAAAAGAGCATTATAGCTGTTAAGAAGCCGAATTTGCCTCGAAAAGAACGGAACTTAAATAAAAAATATATAGTTCTGTTTTCTGTTTGCATGATAGTTGTAGTAGTATCAATTTATTCGCTGCTAAAATTGTTACCTGAGAAACAGCTTGAAAATAATTTAATAGAAAATACAATAGATAGTAATGGAAATAACGAAGCAACAATTGATTGAAATCATTCGTGAGATTGGCGAGAAAACAGAAAAATTAGTTGCTGACTCTGCTCGGCAGAGTCAGCAGATAGAGGATTTGAAATCTCAGAATGAAGATTTGAAGAAGAGTAATCAGGCCACTCTTGATCAGATAAAAGAATATATTCAGGAGCTGGAACAAATTAGAAGTCATTATGTCGATAGTAACAATAACACTGGGTGATAAAAACTTTAAACTTTCGTGCCCCAAAGAGAGTAAAAATAGTCTTGAAGTGCTAGCTGCGAAGCTGGATTGTGAGATTGAAGAAACCAAGCAAAAAAATCCGATGGCTTCGTTTGAATTGTCGTTGGTTATTACCGCACTTGGGCTTATAGATAACAGGCAATCCAAAGCTAAGGAAACTGGTGGTAAAGTGCTAGAGAAAGCCAATCAGGACTTCCAGAAAATATTAGCTTCGGTTACTTCTGAATTAAAAACTGTTGCAAAAAAGTTCGAGAAATGCTAATAATTAGTACTAACAAAGCATTTCTTGGGCTGCTTGGTACGTTAGGGTTGATATAAATCCTCCGGACTATAATTATTCTACCGGGATTGGTCACTTGCTTGCGCCGTGGCGTAGCTATTACCGAGCCCCCTTTAACTAAAGGTTCTCTGATGGTGAACTTACTCCGACGGCTAAAGTGGTCCTTATCTGTTTTTTCTAATCAGTAGTTATTCGACTTATTCAATAATCAATTTTCCGTCTTGCTTGCTAAGTTTTATTGTATCACCATTACCGTATTTCCCGGCCAAAATTCCTTTTGCCAGTTCATTTTGTACTTCCCTTTGTATAACCCTTTTTAAGGGTCTTGCACCAAAGTTAGGATCATATCCTTTATCAGCAAGTAGATTTATGGCATTATCGTCATATTCCAGATTGATATGTTGGTTTGCTATGATATTTTTCAAGGCATGCAGCTGAATTTCAACAATTTTGTTCATGTGTGACCGGTTCAAACGGTGAAATAAGATGATCTCATCAAGACGGTTTAAGAATTCCGGCCTGAAAGCTGCCTGTACATGCTGCATAACACTATCATATACAGCACTTGTATCCTCGCCATCTGGTTGGTTGATCAAAATTTCAGAACCCAGATTGGAAGTTAAAATAATTATTGTATTCTTAAAATCTACAAGACGCCCCTGACTATCTGTAAGTCTTCCTTCATCGAGTATTTGTAGCATAATATTGAAAATATCCGGATGCGCTTTTTCTACCTCATCAAATAAGATAATTTGGTATGGGCGCCTGCGAATGGATTCAGTCAGAATACCTCCCTGGTCATATCCAACATAACCTGGAGGAGCTCCAATCAAGCGTGCTACTGCATGTTTTTCCATATATTCGGACATGTCAATGCGTAGCACAGCACTTCGATCGCTAAATAAAAATTCTGCCAGTGCTTTGGTTAGCTCGGTTTTACCAACACCTGTCGGTCCCAGGAATAAAAATGATCCAAGCGGGCGGTTCTGATCCTGAATACCAGCTCTGGATCTTCGCACGGCATCGCTAACTGCAGCAATTGCATCATCTTGTCCAATAACGGTTGAGCGTAATTTTTTTTCGATGACAAGTAACTTGTCGCGTTCACTTGAAAGCATACTATCAATAGGAATCCCAGTGATCTTAGAAACCATGGCGGCAATATCCTCCTCGGTTACTCTTTCTTTAAGTAATTTATTCTCTCCTAAATCTTCTGCAGCGCTAAGCTTGGCTGTAATATCCGGGATTACGCCATATTTAAGTTCACTTGCTCTTGCAAGATCACTGCTTCTCTCTGCTTTTTCAAGTTCAATTTTAGCATTTTCCAATTCTTCTTTCAGCTTTTGTCCTGATTGCATCTTAGCTTTCTCTGCCTGCCATTTTGAATTTAAATCCATAGATTTGGATTCTAATATTTCAAGTTCAGTTGAAAGTTTTGTAACTTTTTTCTTTGAATTTTCATCTTTTTCTTTTTTTAAGGCTGACAGTTCGATTTTTATCTGAATGATACGTCGATCCAGTTCATCCAGCTCCTCCGGTTTACTGGAGACTTCGATTTTCAGTCGGCTGGCAGATTCATCAAGCAAATCAATAGCTTTATCCGGTAAAAACCTGTCAGTAATATACCTATTGGACAGGGTTGCTGCTGCAATAATGGCACTATCAGAAATAGTGACTCCATGATGTACTTCATAGCGGTCTTTGATACCGCGCATGATTGAAATAGTGTCTGCAACTGTTGGTTCGGAGATATAGACAGACTGAAAACGGCGTGCAAGAGCCGTGTCCTTTTCGATATATTTACGATATTCATCCAGTGTTGTTGCTCCAATGCAGTGTAATTCACCTCGAGCTAACATTGGTTTTAGTAAATTTGATGCGTCCATAGCTCCGTCAGTTTTTCCAGTGCCTACTAGTAAATGCAGTTCATCAATAAATAATATAATCTCACCGCTAGCTTCTTTTATTTCATTCAAGACTGCCTTTAGGCGTTCTTCAAACTCTCCGCGAAATTTAGCACCGGCAATTAATGCTCCCATGTCAAGCTCAATGATTTTGCAGTTAATTAGAGATTCGGGGACATCCTTTAAATATATTCTTTGTGCCAGCCCTTCAATGATAGCTGTTTTACCGACTCCCGGTTCACCGATTAATACTGGGTTATTTTTTGAGCGTCTGGAAAGTACTTGTATAGCTCGCCGTATTTCTTCATCACGGCCGATAATTGGATCAATTTTTCCTTCAGAAGCAAGTTTTGTTACATCCCGACCATATTTTAGCAATGCGTCATAGCTTTCTTCAGCAGATTCGCTATCAGCTGTGCGTCCTTTTCTCATAGACAAAATCGCCGCTGCTATTTTTTTGGAATCTACCCCGTATTTTGCAAGTATCTTACCGGCAGCTGTTTTATCATACGGTATAGCTTCAAAAATTCGTTCCAGTGTTACGAAGCTATCTTTGCTGCTTTTAGCTAGAGATAAGGCCTTTTCCAGAAGCTTCAAGCCATCAGATGACATGTTAATTTGTCCGCCGCCACCGCTTATCTCTACGCTTGGTATTCTTTCCAGTTCTTCTGCGCAATCAGAGGCAATAAGATTATTGTCTGCTCCAATAGTATTTATGAGATTTGAGATTATCGCATTTTCTTCGTTAAGTAATGCGCCAAGAAAATGCAGCGGTAGAATTTGTTGATGATTGTTCTTTGCGGCAATCATCTGAGCATCAGATAATAAGGCTCTGGAAGCAGCTGTAAATTTTTCGATATTCATAATAATCTGCCAATAAATATAGTTCGTACTATGTATATGGGAATTGATTATAAAAAATCAATATGTAGTGTTTTCTATTTTAATATGGAGTTTAGTTGTCTGTATTAACTTAAGCTTTAATGCGCCAGCCTTTATCAATTAGCTTTGTTAAAACAAGGTACATTACTATATTTGCAGCTATAAGGAATAAAATGCCGACTACTATGCTGCCATCTGCGTATCCGGTGATACAATATCTAAAACCGTCAACCATATAGAAAAAAGGATTTATCATATTTATCTGCTGAAATATGATTGGCAAGGATTGTACAGAGTAGAATGTACCGGACAGGAATGACAAAGGAGTAATTAGATAGCTGGTAATTGCAGAATGTTGATCAAATGAGTTAGAAATTAATCCAGAGAGAATGCCAAGCTTGCCAAGTAACGTGCAGGATGCCAATATATAGAAAATTAATAATAATGGGTGATGCAGAGTGTAATCAATAAATGGTGCCAGGGCAACAGCAACTGAGATGCCAACCAGGATGCCTCGCAGCACAGCTCCTATTGTAAAAGCAATTATTATTTCTGCGCTCCCTAGTGGTGGTGTGAGTATATCAGAAATATATCCCAGCACTTTGCTCATAATGAAAGACGATGAGCTATTGGCAAAAGCATTCTGCACGATACTCATTACTATCAGTCCGTATCCCATGAAGTTAATAAATTTAATTCCTGCCACATCAGGTCTATTGCTACCAATAGCCAGAACAAATACTGCCAGAAAAATCAGGGCAGATACCATTGGTGTGAAGATAGTTTGATTGTAAACACGTAAGAAGCGTCGTACTTCACGCTGAGTTAAAGTATAAGTGCCGTACAAGTTAATCTTTTCCACAATAGTTATCAGTTTGATTATTTTGTATAAATTTTACATAAATTATGATATATTCCGCGAATATTTTTGTCACGTCTTATTAAACGATACATACTAAATTATGTCCAAAAAGCTTTTTATAAAAACCTATGGCTGTCAGATGAATGTCTATGATTCAATCAAGATGCAAGAGCTTCTAGTACCATTTGGTTTTGAATCCACTGAGGATATAATTGAAGCTAACATGGTTATTCTTAACACATGTCATATTAGAGAGAAAGCATCGGAGAAAGTATATTCCGAGCTTGGCCGGGTAAAGGCAGTAAAAGATCATAGATTAAAGCAAGGCGGTGATATGATAATCGCAGTTGCAGGATGCGTTGGGCAGGCTGAAGGTGAAGAGATATTTCGGCGTGCGCCGTATGTTGATATAGTTGTTGGCCCGCAATCATATCATACTTTGCCAGATTTAGTGGCTAAGATAGCTAGATCAGAGAAGCATCTAATTGAACTGGATTTTATTGAAGAGGAGAAATTTGATAATTTGCCAACAAATTATGAAGGGCAGGGAGCGAGTGCTTTTGTATCTGTTCAGGAAGGTTGTGACAAGTTCTGCACATTTTGTGTGGTGCCTTACACCAGGGGCGCAGAATTCTCACGCAAAGTTGAAGAAATATATCGTGAATCAATGGCCGTCGTTGCCAAAGGGGCTCTGGAGGTGTATCTACTTGGACAAAATGTGAATGCCTATCATGGCAAAGCAGGTAATGATAAAAATTATTCCATAGCAGAGTTGATTCGTCATGTTGCCAAGATTAATGGACTAAAGAGGATTCGATATACCACATCGCATCCAAGAGATATGGATGATGATTTAATTGCGCTGCACGGCCTGGAATCAAAATTAATGCCGTTTTTACATCTGCCCATTCAATCAGGGTCAAACAAAATCCTGAAGGCGATGAATAGAAAACATACGCGCGAGGAATATTTTACTATCATAGATAAGCTTAAGGTAGCAAGGCCGGACATTGTAATGTCGTCTGATTTTATCGTCGGTTTTCCAGGAGAGACGGATGAAGATTTTGCAGATACCTTCGACTTAGTAAAAAAAGTTGGTTATGGCCAATGCTTTTCATTCAAATATAGCCCAAGACCAGGCACGCCGGCTGCTACCATGAAGCAAGTGCCAGAAGAGGTAAAATCAGAGAGACTGGCTCTCTTGCAAAAAGAACTATCAAAGCAGCAACTTGAGTTTAATGAAAGCTGTGTTGGTAAGATATTGCCGGTATTATTTGAAAAAACCGGTAAATTTGATGGTCATATTGTCGGTAAGACTCCATACATGCAGTCTGCATATATAGATAATGCTGATAAAAGCTTGATCGGAAAGATTGTTAATGTCAAAATTACTAAGGGATCAGCAATTAGTGTTGCAGGTGAAGTGATTTAATATGCTATTAAGATTTATAATTTTCTCTGCAAAAATGTTCCTGTTTTTTGGTGTGATCGGGGTAGCTGTTGCTGCATATATAATCTACTATTACAGTAGAGACCTGCCTGATTATTCGCAGCTTAGACAATATTATCCGCCATCAATTACTAGAATGTATTCTGCTGATGGTAAGTTAATCGAAGAATATGCTAGAGAACACCGAATATTTGTACCAATTAGTGCTGTTCCAGAGTCTCTAGTTAAAGCTTTTGTAGCTTCAGAAGATAAAAATTTCTACAGTCATGAAGGGATTGATATTGCCAGTATTATCAGAGCAGCGATTAATAATGTTTCTCGTATTATGAATCACCGTCGCGTTGAAGGTGGTTCAACTATTACCCAGCAGGTGGTGAAGAATTTTCTACTAACTTCTGAACGATCATTGGAACGTAAAATCAAAGAAGCAATATTGTCCTATATGGTGACTCAAACATTTACCAAGGACGAGATATTAGAGCTATATTTGAACCAGATTTATCTTGGCAAAGGTGCTTATGGCGTAGCAGCAGCAGCATTGAATTATTTCAATAAGTCGGTTGAGGAGTTAACGTTGAACGAGTCGGCAGTATTGGCGTCGCTGCCAAAGGCACCGTCGAAATATAATCCTGTGAGAAATTATCAACGTGCTTTCGAACGGAAAAATTACGTCTTAGGTCGTATGTATGACGATGGGTATATTACTGAGGAGCAGGCTAGAAAAGCAATTGCGCAGCAAATTACACTTGCAGATTTTGACAAGGTGCAAACTTTGGATGCTGGCTATTATGCAGAGAAGGTGCGTGATGAAGTTATCGGTATGTTCGGTGAAGAATATTTCTATACAGCCGGTTTGACTATAATGACCTGCGTGGATTCCAGGATGCAGGAAGCTGCAGCTAATGCCCTGCGTTTTGGTATAAAGAAATATGATATGAAGAAGGGGTATAGAGGGTCACTGCAAAGCATAGATCCGGTTAATTGGCAGGATGCTCTTCGAATGATACCAAAGCCATTGGGACTGCGGCATTATCAACTGGCTGTGGTGCTAGGTGTGCAGGATGATCGGGCAAAAATAGGTCTAAATGATGGTACTATTTCTGCAATTTTTCTAAAGGATATGCAGTGGACGGCAACCAATCTCAAATCGATACATAAGTTGTTGAAAGTAGGTAATATTGTTGTAATTGAGAAAGTGAACAAAGGCTATGTGCTGCAGCAAACTCCTGAAGTTAATGGAGGAATCATGGTTGTTGAGCATAAAACCGGCCGTGTGCTGGCAGCTGAGGGTGGTTATGATTTCAGTGTAAGTAAATTTGACAGGACTACACAGGCCAAACGTCAGCCAGGTTCTTTGATTAAACCTTTCGTATATTTAGCAGCTCTTGAAAATGGAGCGCGTCCGAACGATCTTTTCGAAGATGCTCCAATAGAGATAGAACAGGGTACAGGTCTGCCGCTATGGAAGCCAAAGAATTATGAAAATAATTTCTTAGGTCCGGTCACTATGCGTACAGGGTTTGAGAAATCCCGTAATACAGTGACTGTTAGGGTGAGTCAATTTGCAGGACTCAATAAAGTAGCAGAAACAATTAAAAGATTTGGGATTAATGACAAGCCGATGCTGGTACATTCTATGGTGCTTGGAGCTTTGGAGACTACCCTGTCAAGAATGACTATAGCGTACAGTATTCTTGCAAATAATGGATATAAAGTGGAACCGCATTATATCGAACTAATTAAAGATCGTAAAGGTAACGTAATATACAAGCGTGACTATACTGAATGCCCTGAGTGCAGATCATATCTTCTTGACGAAGAGGGTAAAATCCTTCCTCCAAATATTGAATCGATAAAAGGACATATTGTTACTGATGAAGCAAGCAGCTATCAAATAACTTCTTTAATGATAGGTGGTGTTCAGCGTGGAACTAGTAGAGGAGCTAAACATATAAAGCAGATCATTGCTGGTAAAACAGGCACAACCAACAAGTCTAAGGATGCCTGGTTCATGGGCTTTACGCCAAAGATTGTGGTCGGTACCTATATTGGCTATGATATTCCTGAAAGTTTAGGAGAACGTGCCTCGGGAGCTTCCATTGCACTGCCTGTATTTGTTGATTTTATGAAAAATGGTTACAAGGACATGCCATCAGTAGATTTTGTGGTACCGAAATCTGTAATGCTGGCCATGGTAGATTATAATACAGGCAAACTCTCAACAGAGAAAGGGGCAATTATTGAAGCTTTTAAAATGAATGATTATAATCTTATGTTTGAGAATCCTAGGAAAAATATATTCACTAAAGAACATGATCCGTTTGCTAAAATTCAGGAACAGGATAATTCTCAGGAGATTTATTGATCATCTTAGTTTATAGAAAATATCTCTATATTTTAAGCAAAATAAGACTTAAAAATATGATGAATAAATACAGGATGGAAAACCAGAATAATTTTTTAGCTCGAGCGCCATCTTGATCCTGGAATAATAGCACTGTGTGATATAGAAATATACATCCCAAAAATGAAGATATTATAAGATAGTTGATACCAGCCATTTCCAGGAAATATGGCATCGAAACAGTAATTACCATCAATATGCTATAGAAAACAATCTGCTTTTTAGTGTACAATTCGCCTTTAATTACCGGCATCATCGGGATGCTGCAATCACGATAATCCTGCAAGCGAAATAATGTTAATGCCCAGGAGTGAGGTGGAGTCCACATGAAGATGATTACAAATAGAGTAAATGATTGCCAGGAAATATCGCCAGTGACAGATGCCCAGCCGATCATCGGCGGGAGGGCTCCAGCTGCTCCGCCAATTACTACGTTTTGGACGGAACTTCGTTTTAACCACATTGTATAGACAAAGACATAATATAAGATAGTAAGAGCCAACAATGCTGCAGACATTATGTTTACGCATAACGCCATCAGTAATACAGATGTTATTCCGGTAATTATTCCAAACGAAAGAGCCTCGTCAGGTTCGATTGCACCTGTGACAATCGGACGTTTTTGGGTTCTTTTCATAATGGCGTCAATATCTCGGTCATACCACATATTTATTGCAGCAGCAGAGCCGGCGCCAATTGTGATGAATAAAATAGAGGCAATAGCAATGATTGGATGAATGGTTGCAGGAGCAAGCCATAAACCGCAAAAAGCAGTAAACACCACGAGAGACATTACTCGTGGTTTCATTAACATAATATAGTCTTTTACCGATGCTCCCATATCAGATTCAAGGGCAGAGGCAGTATAGGTTTTTGTCATACTACTTTATTACCGGTTGTGTTTCGTATGTATGATAAGGTGGCGGCGAATCCACTGTCCACTCCAGAGTATCAGCTCCATCACCCCACGGATTTTGAGGACATTTTTTGCCGAATTTCAGAGTATATAGCACAATGAATACGAAAAACAGAGCTGCAAACATGGAAATTAACGACCCTACGGAGGAAACGTAGTTCCATCCTGCAAATGCATTCGGATAATCAGGAATTCTTCTTGGCATTCCTGCAAGTCCCAGAAAGTGCTGCGGGAAGAAGGTTAAGTTCACCCCAATAAATGTTAGCCAAAAATGAATTTTTCCCATCCATTCTGGATATTGTTTTCCTGACATTTTACCAAACCAGTAATAAAAGCCTGCAAAAGCAGTAAATAATGCGCCAAGTGACATTGTGTAATGGAAGTGAGCAACAACGTAATATGTGTCGTGAAGCACTCTGTCTAATGCTGAATTTGAAAGGATAATTCCGGTTACTCCGCCAATGGTAAAGAGTAGGATAAAGCCAATCGAGAATAACATTGGTGTTTTTAAAGTAATTGAGCCTCCCCACATAGTAGCAATCCAGCTAAATATTTTAATTCCTGTAGGCACTGCAATCACCATTGTCCCAGCGGTAAAGTACAGCAGGGCATTATATGATAAACCAACGGTGAACATGTGGTGTGCCCAGACAATGAAGCCGATAAAGCCGATAATTGCCATAGCGCAAACCATGCCGGTATAACCAAAAATCGGTTTACGGGAGAAAGTGGAGATTACCTGTGAGACAATGCCAAAGCCGGGTAAGATGACTATATATACTTCCGGATGACCAAAGAACCAGAACAGATGCTGAAATAACACCGGATCACCCCCGCCTTCGGGAGAGAAGAAGCTGGTACCAAAATTACGGTCAGTAAGTAACATGGTAATTGCACCGGCAAGAACCGGAAGTGCTAATACCAGTAGAAACGCTGTGATTAAAATTGACCAAACAAAAAGAGGCATTGTGAATAGCCCCATTCCGGGAGCTCGCATATTAAAGATAGTAACTATCATATTGATAGAACCCAGAATTGAGGATATACCGGCAAGATGCAGACTGAATATGGCCATATCGACCGCAGCACCCGGGTGTCCAACCAGATTGCTTAAAGGGGGGTACATTGTCCAGCCGGTTCCGACGCCGCCATCGACCATGCTTGAGAGTAACAGTAATGTAAATGATGGAATCAGCAACCAAAAACTAATATTATTCATTCTGGGAAAAGCCATATCCGGAGCACCTATGAGCAGTGGCACAAACCAGTTGCCGAACCCTCCAAATAATGCCGGCATAATCATGAAGAAAACCATGATCAAGGCGTGAGCTGTAATTAGTACATTAAAAAGTTGATGATCTCCTCCAAGAAAATCAGAGCCGGGCGAAGCTAGCTGCATACGAAATAAAACGGAAAATAATCCGCCGATGAGTCCGGCAATAATGGAGAAGATAATGTACATAGAGCCAATATCTTTATGGTTGGTTGAGAGCATCCATCTCCTCCAGCCACTTGGTGTCTTGTGAGCATGATCTGTCATAGTCTTTTATTATCCTTAATTATTTACTTTGTGCAAGAATTGTGTTGTGACTTGCGAATTTAAGTTTAGCCAGTTTGAGCCAGGATGCGAATTCTTCCTTACTTACAACTTCAATAGCAATCGGCATAAAGCCATGATTCACACCGCATAATTCCGAACATTGTCCGTAATAAACTCCCTTCTTGTCTATTCTTGTCCAGGCTTCATTTGTTCTGCCCGGTACAGCGTCGGTTTTTAGCCCAAGAGCAGGAACAGCAAAGCTATGGATTACGTCAGCAGCTGTAATTAGAAATTTGATGGTAGCACCTTGCGGCACAACAATTCGGTTATCAACTTCAAGCAACCTTAATTGTCCAGGCTTTAAATCAGCATCCTGAATCATATAACTATCAAATTCAAAATCGCCATGGTCGGGATAGCTGTATGTCCAAAACCATTGAGAGCCGACAACTTTAATTGTCATATCTGCTGACGGCGTATGTTCGGCCATTTTTAATATCCTGAAAGAAGGTATGGCAATCACAACAAGCAGAATAATGGGTATCACTGTCCATATTATTTCGATTGCAATATTATGAGTAAATTTAGCTGGAATCGGGTTGACTCTAGCATTAAATCTGATGATTACATATACGATCAGAAAAAATACAAATAATACGATTGCTGTTGATAGTATAAGAAGAAAATTATGGAAATCGTGCAGTTCTGCCATTACCGGGCTTGCAGCTTCCTGAAGATTCAGTTGCCAGGGTAACGGTTTAGAAGCAAAGGCAGAGTGGCTTACAAGAAAGGTTAGTAATGTTATAAAAATTCTTGTCATAAAAGTTAACCAAAATTAAAAAGCATCTCGTAAGAAAAGTTCTATAGCAAGCAAATGCTTCTAGCTAGGTTTCCATAAAGAGTATATCCATTGATAAAAAAAACTAAAGAAATAAAATAATTTTATACAGGGTTTTACCCGATTTAGATAGGTTTTGTATGATTTGCACTACAGGGAATATACAAGATGGTCTTTTTTGTTCATTTCGTTGTCATGTCCGTTCTCGAACCCTTACACATGTCAAGAAGTCACCTGCGAGGCCTCGAGGGTCACGACAATCCATTCTTTTCGTCATTGCGAACCCCTTTAGGGGTGCGGCAATCTACCTGATATTCTAGCTGTGCTAAAACCGTCCAGTGAGACTATTTGACATCTGTAAAAGATTCAAAATAAATCTTCTTTTAAACCCTAAATGACCAATGGATTGCCACGATCCCTTTGGGAGCTCGCAATGACTTTTTGAATATTTTTTGTCGTTAAGAAGTAACGTACTCCTTCGCAGGTGACGGAAAGTATGTCTCGCAGTTTCTTTTTAGGCATACATTCCTAAAACTAAATGCAAATTTACCTTGCAGCATACCCCCTACACATGACTGACAAGCTCGGGGGATAAGTGATTTGTCAGCCAGCAGGAATTTATTTTATGTATTTAAGACCTTGCTCTAGTCCCTTCACAGAAATAGGTAAGGTTATTTGTTTACCTTCCAAATTCATAAAGGCTACTGAATTCTCTGCGTTGGAGAGGAGTGTTTTTAAATCAGCACTGGAGATAGGAGCAACTGCGTTGCATCCATTGTTCAAACAGGTTGTATACTTACCTGGTGCAATAAGATTTTTTGAGCTAATGATAGAAGTGCCGGCCTGAATGCTTACTCCAAGTGGCAGGGTTTGAATTAGCTTTAGTTCTTTTTTAGAGCCAAAATAACCGATCTGAAATAATGCAATTGGCTGCTGCTTATTGTCTTGCGATATGTTAATTTGTTGTGTTAGTAAGCAGGTTTCAGGAGTTTTTGTTTTCTCGTTTTTAGGTGTACAAGCTACGACCCAATCATCAAATTTTTTCCCATCCTGTTTGGCTGCTGTGGCCACATTAAGTTGAGTTAAAGCAAATATTGCCGTAATTATGATAAGTCCAGATGCGACAAAGGCTATTTGTCTAATATTTATTTGTTTAATGTTTATTTTCATAAGAATATTCCTCAAAAGGGTTCAATACTAAAAAATGGTGGGCGATGACAGATTCGAACTGCCGACCGTCTCGGTGTAAACGAGATGCTCTACCAGCTGAGCTAATCGCCCGAACAAGGAGAATATGCATTAATTTTATAAAAGAATCAAGCGTTTTATCGCTAATAACATTGATTCGGCAGGATTTTGCTATATCTTAGGGGGATGAAAACAGAATATTGTAGTTGTTGGTACGCTCGATGAAAAGAATATTTAAAATATTTGATAATTTTGTTGATTATAAAATATCTCTGAAAGAGCTATATTTTTCTCTAACTACATGGTTTGTAATTCTTGTCACTTTTTTAGTCATTACGACAAAATTTCATACTACCTTGCTGCTTGCAAATATTGTTATTGCCTTATGTGTTTATCTGATAATTATCTTAATTACTAACAGAATACTGCTTTCTGGTTTCCTAACTCTTCTTTTGGCGGTTTCTTTTGATTATATAAAGCTTATTAAGTGGCAGTTTTTCTTGCAGGAATTATCTGCTGCAGATGTGTTTATGGTTAAGCTGCTGGTCAATCATGGCTTGCTTAGGCTTATCTATGAATATGCTACCAAGGAAATATACCTGATCTTCTTGCTGCTTTTCATTAACTTTGCGCTTTTGTGGAATAAATCCGATACTTTACTTGACAAGAAGCACTTGGGAGGAAGAAATTATTATGCGTTAAGACTAGTTTCTTTTGGCGTAGCTATGCTTCTTGGTTCGAAACTGTTTGATGTGGCATTAGACAAAAAATCATATTTCTATTCAGCTATTGAGTCGACAAGGTCACAGGGCAAGAATTATCCGAGGCGGGTGTACGGACCATTTGCTGATATTTTATTTACTATACAGGATATATATATTGAGCCAAATACTGGAGAAGTAGATGAGAGCTTAATTTTATGCAAAATACATGAAACGACAGTTAATCCCGTTACTGATCGAGATGCAATGCCTGATATTATCGTTATTCTCAATGAATCGGTTTTTGATCCGAGTAAACTGGATTATGATTTTGCAGAAAATCTGAAGTTTGCTTTTTTTCAAAATAGTAAACATACTAAATATAGTGGCATATTAAATGTGAATACTTATGGCGGTAGTTCATGGATTAGTGAGTATGAGATAAATACCGGTATACCGCATAAATCTTTTTCAGGACCCAGCTATATGCCTTTCATTACCCTGGTGCCTCATACTGAAAGTTCAATAATGTCGCATCTTAGATCGAGTGGTTACAGAGTTGAGGTAGTCTACCCTGTTGATAAGAATTTTTCACTGGCACTTGATGCGTACACAACGCTTGGAGCCCATAGTATCAGTGATATTTACGAGTTTGGATTTAAGCCGGAAAGCTGGGGACACATACCAGATACCATGATTGGTGATATGATCATGGATGCGCTGGATCGCAATCCGGAAAAACCGAAATATATTTTTGCAGCTACTATGTTGAATCATGGGCCGCATTCGGGTTTTTTCCCGGATAATATTGGTTGTAGCAGGGTGATGAATGATAAATTATGCTCGAAGTTAAATGATTATATTTCAAGACTTACAAAAACAAGTGAGGATCAGATTGATTTGATCGAAAAATTAATGAAGCGAAAAAGAAAGACCATAGTGGTAAATTTTGGCGATCACTTGCCGTCATTTGAAGGTTATTCAACTCAGCTTAGATTTACTCGTGACATTAAGGATTATTATAAAACATTCTATAATGTGAATGCTAATTTCGATATTAAAGATAAAACAAAGTATGCATCTCTTGATATTACGTTTATTCCTGGCCTGGTTCTTGATATGGCTAATCTAAATAGTAATGATTTTTATAAAGCCAATGCATTTATGAGAAAAAATTGCCATGGGCAGATTGCCGGCTGCCAGGGGAAAAGTAAAAATTTGGATAAATTATTTGAAAGCTATAAAAGCCTGATCGTGAGGCAATTAGGGTTTTG
Organism: uncultured Rickettsiaceae bacterium; assembly: GCA_905479865.1. Taxonomy (GTDB): domain Bacteria; phylum Pseudomonadota; class Alphaproteobacteria; order Rickettsiales; family Rickettsiaceae; genus Megaera_A. The sequence continues at coordinate 48,938 of CAJQOD010000016.1, forward strand.
AACGTATTGATTGCGCAGATAAGGCTGCATAAGTATTATCAACGTTATCTAACAATGATAACTTAATAACTTTTTATTTCTTTATAGGACTTAATTAATAGATTTTAGTGGCCAATAATAAAAAATTAAGATATGCATAGTGTAACGGCATCGTTAAGTATATATTAAAAATTGAAGAAAAATGAAAAGTTTAAAGATAGCACTCTTACCTTCAATAATACTTGCAGTTATTGTATTAGTTTATTCTTTCTCCTTAAGTGCAAAGATTAAAAATTATGATTATCAATACATAAAACATAATAATCATGTAGTGCATCTAGTAAAGGTTAATCCCAAAGCATATGAACTTGAAATAGTAAAAGCCAGAATAAATGGAAATGATTCAGAATGCCTTGGACGAAAGACAGTTCTACAAATTGCTAATGATTACCAGGCACAATTGGCAATAAATACTGGTTATTTTGAGATAGGTAACAACCTAGACGGCATGCCGAGTGCTTCCTTGGTGATTAATGATAAAGTACTTTCTGAAAAAAAAGTACTTTGGCCAAAGCTTGTTATCATTGACAATTCATTGAAAATTACCAACCTTTCTTTAGAACACGTATTATCAGAATATAAGGATAAATCTGCTAAATTATCTTTGGTTTCAGGTTTTCCCATTTTGGTTCGAGACGGTAAAATAAATCGTAACTTGTATGATCAAAAGAGTGAATTCTTTACTGATAATCATGCAAGAACAGCAATTGGATTAACTAATGATGGATTTATAATACTGGCAATTGTTGAACACGTATATAAGAAAGATATTTTAGAAATTACTTTAGGAGAAGTTGATAGTTATTTAAAAGAAGATCAGGAAACTATAAAAGCAAAATATCAAAAACCGTCTAAAGAATTAACTATAACTGAGGTGAGGAGTTACTTAAAGGAAAAATTTGCACCAGAACATGATGAGGTAGGTATGACTATGATAGAACTTGCAAACTTTATGAAAAATCAAGGTAGTCAGATTGCTATTAACATGGATGGTGGTGGATCTTCTACTCTTGTTATTGACGGACAAGTCGTAAATCGTACTTTTGGTGACAAAGATGAAGGTAATGGTAATATGATATTAAGACCAGTATCTGATGCATTAGTATTTAAACCTATTCCTCATTAAGTACTTTGTTGAGTTCAGTTAACTTTTTATTAAAAGTTCTAAAGCTGTATACTAGAGGACACCTCCACGGGAGGTCATTTTTGTATGTATATTAGCACATCTTCTCGGTCTTATTTCATTAACTTGACGTTGTTAAATTATATGTAAAATAGACTTTAACAACTTACTTCTTTTACCAAAGTTTTACTGTTTACTCATACTAATTATCAAAGTTACTACATAAATCACTCCCCCGCATAGTATAATTACCGGAGCAAAAGGTACATCTGCGTAAAATGATAATACACTTCCAAAGAAATTCATCAGTTGGGCAACAATTATTGCAATAAAAATCATTCCAGAAGGTGATTTTGCTATAAGGCGGGCAACCATTGCCGGAATTAGTATGATGCTGGTTACTAGCAAAGCTCCGACTATTTTTATAGTAGTTAACACAGCAAAAGACAATATGGAAAGAAAGAGTAGTTCCAGTACCTTGACTTGCACACCTTGCGAGTGTGCAACATCTTTGCTTAAGATAATGAGGATTAAATTATTGTAGGTACTTACAAGGAATATGATTACCGCCAGTAATATTGCACATAAAATAAGTGCGTCATTGTTATTTGCAGCGACAATATCTCCAAACAATAAGCTGTTAAAATTAAACTGTCCCGGAAAAATGTAGGATAATATTAGAGCTGATGCAATCATTAGGCTGGAGGTAAGTCCTATCGCCGCATTATTACCCGACTTGCCTTTGAGTTTGAATACGGCTATGGCAAATAATATAGTGTTGATGATACCGGCATATAATATCGGAATCCCTGCAATTACGCTGAGTACGGCAGCCAGCATACTGGCATGCGCAAGTCCGTCACCGAAATAGACATAGCGTTTCCACAAGACCAGGCACCCTAAGGGAGCAAATATAAGACCGATTAATACTGATATTGCTAATATTATTGTCATAAACTATTTACTTAAACTATAAATATAGGACATTGCGGTTTCTGCAAAACCCATCTTTCTGTATAGATTAATTCCCTGCTGTGAGCTTTCAAAAACCATATATTTACTACCCAGTTTTCGAGCCCTTTCCACGCAATATTCGATGATCTTTTCTCCATGCCCTTGTCCTTGCAGTTCTTTTACCGTAGCAACATTGTCAAGCCTGGCTACTTTATCGTAAATAGACAGGGTAGCAGAGCTTACCGGAATAGTATCTTCGTATAATACAAAATGCATCAGAGGGTTTGATTTTTTGCTAAATGCTGCTTTAGTTAATTTATAATATAATTCAGCATCCTCAGATGTGGCTTCAAAGCCACTGGCAACAGGCATGGTCCAATTGCGCAGCATATCAGCATTAATGACTTCCTTTATATTAGGTGTAAGTGTAGAGATTTGCGGTAATGTGTCCAACTCGGTTTGCATTTCGAATTGAGTACAGATTTTCCTGAATTTTCTATTTTCAAGGAAAGGCAGGATTTCTTTCGCTGATGAATCATCAATGATATTTATTCCCCAGGGAACTTTGTGTCGGTCAAAAAAATCTTGGGCTTTGGGCAAGATTGATGTAAGTGCTTGCGGATTTTGCTTTTTTAAAATAACTAGATTGACCAGGGAATTTTTAATACCGGTTGTAAAGACAAACGAATCTTCTGTTGTAAAAGACTCTTTTGCAAAGCTGTCCCAAAAATGTATTTGATATTGGATTGTGTTATTTAGCATAGAATGTATCTAGTGTTTATGCTCATGGTCATGAGTGTGGATATAGACTCCAATTTCAGATAATGCATTTTTGAAATCAATATTTTTATCCAGCTCAGTTGGTTTGCCGCTGCAACAAACATGGCCGTTTAGGCATATAACCTGATCGGAGTTTTTCATAACGGTGAATAGATCGTGTGAAATCATAAATATTGTTAATCCCAGTTTTTGTTTCAGGTCACCAAGCGTATGGTAAAATTCCTGCTGGCTGGCAACGTCTAGGAACTGCGTGGGTTCATCTAGTATGACTAAATCAGGTTTGTTCATCAAGGTTCCAGCAAGCATTAATTTTTGTAGTTCACCACCGGATATTTGTGAGATATCCTTCGTTTTTATTTTATCGTAATTTACGAAATCTGTTAATTTAACCACCTCATTATTGATGCCGCAGGGAGCAAGAATTTTGAGTAATCCTTTTGAGGTTAGCGGCATGCTGAAGCCAAAATCCAGTTTTTGCGGTACATAGCCAATGCGTAAATTCTCACGAATTACTAGTTCTCCCTTATCATAGTCTTCCAGCTTCAGGATGATTTTTGCAAGAGTCGTCTTGCCGGCTCCATTTTGTCCAATCAGGGTGGTGATTTCGCCCTTGTTTAGTTTAAAGCTTACATTATCTACAAGCAGTCTGTTGTCAAAGCTTTTTGACAATGATTTGAATTCTACTAACGTGTTCATAGTTTTTGATTTTGTAGGCTGTTATTTCAGGGAGTATATATTTGCCTTGAATGTTCGTCTCAAAAATAAAAGTACTATACAAAATTGGGATAAAAATACCACTCATCTATTAATGCTAAAGAGTGGTATTATATAATCAATTTATTTAATGATTTTCCAGCTGCCATCCGGTTGACGACAGGCTTTTCCGTAAGCTTTCTGTTTTTCACCGCCAATAGTAACTTCTTGAATATATTCACGGCAATATTGCCCGCTTTCCTTGAATGTCTTTGTCGGAGTTATAGAACCATGGTTGCCGCTGTCGGGATTGTTCCATTCAACGCTGTTACCTGAAGGCGAGTATTCAAGTGCCTGTCTTGAGCTTTTCACAAGCATTTGTTTATCATATTCATCCATAGTTTTGCCAATTTGTCCGCCCACTAATGCTCCAGCAAGAGCACCAATTCCTGTTGCTACCAGCTGGCCTTCGCCCTTGCCAAATTGTGAGCCGAGCAAACCGCCTGCAACTCCGCCGATAAGCGTGCCACCACCCTGTTTGTTCATTTGGCCTTGACAGCCTTGTAGTATGATGCTTGCAAATACTGCTAATAATAGTTTTGATACGTTTTTCATAATTAATTATCCTCTTAAGAACCACAATAAATTGACATTAAGCCTTCAAATACTAAGATGATAAAGGTTCGATAGTTTCATTGCAAATAAAAAATGACAGTTATGTTTAAACTTGAAGATAATGATCTCATAAAGTCTGCATCCTATGCTTCAGTATCGAT
>CAJQOD010000017.1 GCA_905479865.1 uncultured Rickettsiaceae bacterium
ATTGAAAAATTATGCCACGATTCTACCCAGAGCTTGAGTATATCAAACGCCTATCATGTCAACCGACTTGACATTTCTTCCCAAGGAAGTACAATGCTCGGCATGATATATAAAATTGACAGATTCCAAATTCACTCACGAATGCGCCGCATGTAATAAGGCGTGTAGTACTGCTATTATCCTTAAGCATAAGTTCACAAACTAATATCAGACTATTCTTGAGATCAATAACATGACAATTTTTATCAATTTCATTCCGATTTTGCTCTTTGTAACCATATTTTTTGGTTCTGGGGTTTACTACTCACTGCAAGGCATCGAAAATGCCTTCTACCAGGTACCGCCAACAGCGGCCATTCTACCATCGATAGTTGTTGCATGGCTAATGCACAAAGATGATACTAAAAGCACTATGGCCAGTTTCCTTAATGGTGCCAGGCATCCAGACATCATCACCATGTGCATAATTTTCCTGCTCGCAGGCGCACTCAGCAGCGTTACCAAATCTATTGGTAGCGTGGAGTCTGCTGTAAATTTTGCGCTGACAGTAACGCCTGAAAGCTTTTTGCTAATTGGTGTATTCATCACTAGCGCCTTAATTGCAACTGCGATCGGCACCTCTATGGGAACCATTGCAGCACTTGCAAGTTTAGTTACAGAACTGGCAACTCAAGGAGCTTTCTCTGCGGAACTTGGCGCAGCTACCTTAGTGGGCGGGGCTATGTTTGGGGATAATATGTCAATTATTTCAGATACTACAATTGCCTCCATATCTTCGCAAAAAGCAAATTTAAAAGAGAAATTGAAGCTGAACATCCGGGTAGCTCTAATAGCCTCATTTTTTACTATATGTATACTGGCTTTTGTCGACAGCCCCAAGATCGATATTATGGATCGTCACTATTCCATAGTTTTGATATCGCCATACATATTTCTGGTATTACTGGCAACCCTTGGAATAAACGTATTTACTGTGCTTACTGTATCACTGGGTTTTTCAGGCATAATCGGAATAATATATGACGATTACAGTATATTACAATTTGCACAAAATATCTCAGACGGCTTTGCTGACATGCATGAGATCATGCTGCTTTCAATTTTGATTGGTGCATTATCTGGCCTGTCGAACCAGAATTCCAAAGAACTTGCTGAAAAAATTTCTAAATTACTTCCCAAAAATGCTGGCAAAAAAGCTGCAGAGCTAATGATTTCTGCGCTTGTTGCGTTGTTTGACATATTGCTTGCAAATAATGTAGTAGCTATCATTTTCTCTGGAGAAATAGCGAAGGAACTGTCAGCAAAATATAAAATTAAACCACATGAAAGTGCTGCCTGGCTTGATATTTTCTCCTGCGTTATCCAGGGAATAATCCCTTATGGAGCACAGATTTTATTGGTTTGTGCAGTTGCCGGCATATCTCCACTTGCTGTAATTGGCAAAGTCTATTACTGCTACATACTGGGGGTAGTAACACTGGCTTTCATATTGCTCCGAAAATCTGTGGCTATAAATATTAAAAATAATGTTCAATAGCATTTTTTTATCAAAATTAATCGCATCAACCAACAAATTATTATCAATAAATCATTGTTATAAAAGTTACTTAATTTATAATGCTTGGTATTAGGAAGATATTTACCGTTGATAAAAGTCGGTTTTTAGTGTAGCTAATTAAGGAAATAGGTGCTAAAAACAAGCAAGATGAATTTATAAATTAATATGCTGCCAGATACAGATTTTTTAGTTGAATACCTGCCAATTGCTGTCTTTTTTGGACTTGCAACAATCATTTCGATTATTGTTGCAAGTTTACCAAAGCTTTTAGCAAAAGAAAAACCGCAAAGAGATAAATTGGCAAGCTATGAATGTGGGTTTGATGCATTCGGTGATGCACGCGGAAAGTTTGATATTCGCTTTTACCTTGTTGCAATTTTATTTATCATTTTTGATCTTGAAGTAGCCTTCTTAATTCCGTGGGCAATAAGCCTGAAATCCATTGGTCAGCTTGGTTTTTGGTCAATGATGGTATTTTTGCTGGTATTGACAGTTGGCTTTGTATATGAGTGGAAAAAAGGCGCACTCGATTGGGAGTAAAAAATTATGCAAGAAGAACTACAAAGCCAGGATAAATTCTTTGAAGAAGAAATCTCTAATCGTGGTTTTGTTGTTACCAAAGTGGATGATTTAATTGGCTGGGCAAGAGCAAATTCCTTGTGGCCAATGAGCTTTGGCCTTGCCTGTTGCGCAGTCGAAATGATGCAGGCTGCTGCCAGTAGATACGATATGGACAGGTTCGGTTTTTTATTTCGCCCAAGTCCTCGCCAAGCAGATTTAATGATCGTAGCTGGAACATTAACAAATAAAATGGCACCTGCTATGCGCCGGGTCTATGATCAAATGGCGGAACCAAAATATGTCATCTCAATGGGTAGCTGCGCCAATGGAGGTGGATATTACCATTATTCATATTCCGTAGTCAGAGGCTGCGACCGGATTGTCCCTGTTGATGTTTATGTTCCAGGTTGCCCACCAACAGCAGAAGCTTTGATCTATGGATTAATGCAGCTACAGAGAAAAATCCGTAGAACCACCAGATTTAAAGGGTAACAGATGGAATTTTCACATATCATTGATGAATTTGCAAAAGACAATGATCTTAACATCATCCCCATTTCGATAAATGGTTTTATCGCATACAAAGTCGCAAGTGATAGTTTGCTCTCAATATTGAAATTCGCAAAAGAAAACACAGAACTGCGCTTTACTATTCTAACTGATTTATTTGCAGCAGATTTCCCTGCAAGGCAGCATCGATTTGAAGTAGTATATAGTCTGCTCAGCTTAAAACTGAATAAAAGACTTTTGTTTAAAATAGAATCAGGCGAAGAGCATCAAATCCCTTCTGTAACCTCTTTATACAGCGCAGCTTGCTGGTATGAAAGAGAGGCCTTTGACATGTTTGGCATTAGCTTTGATGGCTGCCCTGATATGCGAAGAATTCTGACTGATTATGGCTTCATAGGACACCCACTACGTAAAGACTTTCCAGTTACCGGGCATCTGCAGGTCAAATATGATGAAAAGCTTGAGAAAGTTATTTATGAGCCTGTATTACTGGAGCAGGAATTTAGGAATTTTGATTTTGCATCTCCCTGGCAAGGCTCGGGAGGGTATAAATTACCCGGCGACGAAAAGGCCGAATGAGTAAAAAATTATGAAAGAAACAGGTAAGCCAGGCACCGAGCAAAAGACCACCACCATTAATTTTGGTCCACAACACCCCGCAGCGCACGGTGTGTTACGCCTTATTCTTGAAATGGATGGTGAGGTGATTAACAAAGCTGATCCACATATCGGATTGCTGCATAGAGGAACTGAAAAGCTCATTGAGCACAAAACTTATATGCAGGCCATTCCTTACTTTGATCGCCTTGACTATGTCTCTCCAATGTGCCAGGAACACTCTTTTGCCTTGGCAGTTGAACAGCTTCTGAAATGCGAAGTGCCTAAAAGAGCGCAGTATATCAGGGTGCTGTTTTCTGAACTTACCAGAATTTTAAATCATACAATGAATATTGGCACTCAGGCAGTTGATCTGGGTGCTACCACACCACTGCTTTGGTTATTTGAAGAGCGTGAAAAAATCATGGAATTTTACGAGCGTGTATCAGGCTCTCGCATGCATGCTAATTATTTTCGTCCAGGTGGCGTGGCTGCAGATTTACCGGAAGGTCTGCTTGAGGATATAGAAGTCTTTAATAATCAGTTCTTAAAACAACTAGCTGATGTTGAAAACCTGCTCAATAATAACCGTGTATGGAAACAAAGACTAGTCGGTGTTGGCGTTGTCAGTCAAAAACAGGCAATGGATTGGGGGTTCTCCGGACCAATGCTTAGAGGCTCTGGAATTGAATGGGATTTACGTAAAAGTAATCCATATGAAGTATATAATGAAATGGAATTTGATGTACCTGTTGGCAAGGGAGGTGATTGCTACGATCGCTATCTGGTACGCGTTGAGGAAATGTATCAGTCAGTCCGAATTATTGACCAATGTATAAAGAAAATGCCAAAAGGCGAGGTGAAGTCTTTAGACATGAAAATCTCACCGCCAAAACGTAGTGACATGAAAGATTCTATGGAAGCATTAATTCATCACTTCAAATTATACACTGAAGGTTATGATGTTCCAGTTGGTGAAACTTACGGTGTTGTGGAAGCTCCAAAAGGTGAGTTTGGCGTTTATTTATATGCAGATGGTACCAATAAGCCCTATAGATGCAGAATTAAGGCACCTGGTTTTGCACATTTACAGGGGCTTGACTTTATGACCCGCGGTCACTTGATGGCAGATGTCGTATCTGTTATTTCTAGTCTTGATATAGTATTTGGGGAGATTGACCGATGAAACAGGAAAAAGAAACATTTTCTTTTAATAAAGAGAGTCTTAAAAAAGCTAAAGAGCTTGTGGCAAAATATCCGAAAGGACGCCAGAAGAGCGCTATGCTACCATTGCTTGATCTTGCTCAAAGACAGAATGGAGGCTGGCTTTCAATTGCTGCCATTGAATATGTTGCAAATTATATCTCTGAGCCATTCATGCGTGCCTATGAAGTTGTAACTTTTTATACCATGTATAATACAAAGCCGGTTGGCAAATATCATATTCAGGTTTGCACTACCACCCCATGCTGGCTACGCGGGGCTAATGAGATTATGAAATCCTGTGAAAAACATGCCAAAACCAGGTGCGGCGAAACTTCCAAAGATAATATGTTTACAATCTCGGAAGTTGAATGTCTGGGTGCCTGCGTAAACGCACCTATGATTCAAATCAATGATGATTATTATGAAGATTTGGATTCGAAAAAAATTGGAGATATAATAAAAAAGCTGAAACAGAAAAAGCCTGATTAATATTATATAATTTGAGGAACCGTGAAAAAACTATTTAGCCTATTACTAATCTGCATTTTCGTGCCGCTATTTGCCGGTGCTGATTATATAAGCAACAGATTTTTTGTTGTCGAAAAAGCTCTGGATTTTGATAAGACGATTCGCTCTGGCAAGTGCTATGGCAGCATACCCTACCCTAAATTGTCGCACGATGACGAAGAGTTATTTATGAAGATTAACGAGGAAATTTATGATTTTGTCGAAATTTATGCCATTTGCAATCAAGGTAAGCGTGATAATTTTTCAGTCTCATTTGATGTTCCAGACTCCAGTTCAAAAGACTTCTTCAGCGTACGTTGGCTAACTATGAAGAACAGGAAATTATGGCGTATTGACACATTAAATTTCAATTCTGAAAATGGCAATATCCTAAATCCGGATGATGTTTTCAACTTATTAAGTAATCACATGATAGGTAAGATGATAGAATTATCTGAAGGTCACCTCCCTGAAAAATGCAGCTGGGAGGAATTCCTGGAAAAAATAGAAAAAAGAGATATACAATTTTATATAAAAGATCGGGAATGGTATATAGTGTTTAATGCTAACAACAAAAACAATAACGTAGTGGATGTAAAAATACCGGAATATTTTTTAGTAGGAAATAGAGATAATGATCGCGGATAAGGATAAAATTTTTACAAACCTGCATGGCGCAGAATCTCCATATCTCAGTGCTGCGCAAAAGCGTGGTGATTGGGACAGGACAAAATCCTTTATAACAAAAGGACGTGACTGGATAGTCCAGCAGGTAAAAAATTCAGGTCTTAGAGGCCGTGGTGGTGCCGGTTTTTCTACCGGTATGAAATGGTCATTCATGCCGAAAGATCATCCCAAACCATCCTATCTGGTGGTTAATGCCGATGAATCAGAGCCTGGAACCTGTAAAGACCGGGGCATAATCAGATATGACCCTCACAAACTAATAGAAGGATGCGTACTTGCCAGTGTCGGCATTGGAGCACATAGCTGCTACATATATATTCGTGGTGAATTTTACAATGAGGCACTTATTTTGCAAAAAGCCATTGATGAAGCCTACAAAGCAAAATTAATCGGCAAGAATGCCAGTGGATCCGGCTACGATATTGATATTTACCTGCATCGTGGTGCTGGCGCTTATATTTGCGGCGAAGAAACAGCCTTACTTGAAAGTCTGGAGGGTAAAAAAGGTCAGCCACGTCTTAAGCCGCCATTCCCTGCAGGTGCCGGACTGTACGGCTGTCCGACAACTATTAACAATGTTGAATCCATAGCAGTTGTTCCAACTATTTTAAGGCGAGGTGCAGATTGGTTTGCCGGCATGGGTAAAGAAAACAACACCGGCAGCAAATTATTCTGCATTTCCGGTCATGTGAATAACCCTTGCAATATTGAAGAAGAAATGGGCATACCACTTAAGGAACTAATTGAAAAGCATGCTGGCGGCATTCGCGGAGGATGGGATAATTTAAAAGCAATTATTCCCGGCGGTTCATCAGTGCCGATGATTCCCAAAGATGTATGCGAAACCGTAACAATGGACTTTGACTCGCTGCGCAGCGTCGGCTCAGGGCTTGGCACAGGCGGTCTGATTGTGATGGATCAGTCAACTGATATAATTTACGCCATTGCTCGCCTGAGCAAATTTTATATGCATGAATCATGTGGCCAATGTACTCCCTGCCGTGAAGGCACAGGATGGATGTGGCGCGTAATGATGCGTTTAGTGCAAGGTGATGCAAAAATTGAAGAGATCGATGAACTTCTTGATGTTACCAGGCAGGTGGAAGGACACACTATCTGCGCCCTTGGAGATGCTGCTGCCTGGCCGATTCAGGGGCTGATACGTCATTTTCGAAATGAAATCGTGGATAGGATTAAAGCAAGATGAAACTAAAACTATTACTTACAACCTTGCTGGCAACATCAATAGCATTGATTGCTTTTTTCTGGAATAAGTCTGAAGTAAGAATACTCTATCACACAGAAAATGATTTCGGACCAATATGGGTGTTTGAGAAAAAGGATGAAAGATGTATGTCGTTTATCAAACCACCATCTCCCATCCTCCAAAGCTGCATGTCTCTAGAGAACCCCAAGACTGCCGCCTTGTTCCATTATTCTCAAATTTTCCTTGGCAGCTTATTCTTGAAAGAAAATCCTGAAAAAATCCTGATAATAGGACTCGGTGGAGCTACAGTAGCTAAAGCATTAAACATTCTGGTTCCCAATGCTAGGCTTGATATTGTTGAAATTAATCCTGCCATACCACCCATTGTTGCAGATTATTTTGAATTTAGAGAAACTCACAAAAATCATATTTTTGTTGCTGATGGATTTGAATTTATAAAAAACTCTCCTGCAAATATCTATGATATAGTGCTATTGGACGCTTTTACAACGGACTACATTCCGCCTTCATTCCTGACTGATGAATTTATACAAAATGTAAAAAAAATTACGGCAAAAGATGGCATTGTGGCCATTAACACTTTTGCAAATAGTAAATTTCAGAGTCTGGAATCCGAATTAATTAAAAATAATTTTGGTAAATATTACAATTTAACTACAAATCAGACTAGAGTAATAATGGCTAGCAATGGCAACCTGGCAAAACTTCCTGAAATAATTCATCGATCCAATTTATGGCGCTACCGGTTTGTTGAAGTTGGGGTCGATCAAACTGCCGTGCTTTCTCTGTTTCAAGATGCACTAAGATAAAATAATATTACATTTATCACTCATTCTAAGTTTGAGAAGATGTTGTAATCCATCTATCATTTAAGATTTAAAAGAAGATTTATTTGGAATCTTTTACGATATCAAGTAGTCCTGCTGAATAGTTTTATATGCACTTAAGATATAGATGGATTGCCACACCCCTAAAGGGGTTCGCAATGACAATCCAATCTACCGTCACTGTGAAGAAGCGTTAGCGACTGTGGCAGCCTATTTATCACTGCAGAGTACACCAAAGCTTCATCTTGCGACAGTTTCTCCTTCGCAATGACGGAAAAAGAGTACAACATTGTCATTGCAAGGCCTCTGGAAGGCCGCGGCAATCTATTCATCATCGCAAAATACTAAATCTTCATCTTGCAACACTCTCTTTTAAGAAATTATCTTCCTTAAACCATATTGCGGATCAAAGGCATTACCAAATATTTTTTCAAGAGGCGGTATGGCATCTGGATTTTGCAAGCCCTTTTTAATAGATTGCAGCATTGCATATATTACCAATACCGGTTCTGCATTTGCACCGGCTAATCTATGCTCAAGCCGTTTAGGCTCAGAATCCGGAATTCGGATCAGTACACTTCTATTATTGCCTCCATACGAAATATGCGTTGGTGCCATGAATTTGCTATCTAGTCGAACATAATCCTCTAGGCTGGGAAGAAAATAATTCAGCGTATCTGGAAGATAATGGCAGAGTATTTTTGCATATTTTTCAATATTATCATCTTCGAGAAAATTCAGGTGAATATGCATGGAACTGCCATAATCATCGGCAAACGGTTTTGAACTGAAATCTGCTTCTCCCCCCATCTGACCTGCAAAGTGGATAATTTTCTTGCGAATCTCATCAATATATTTTGCATAAGCAGCAAGGTCTTGCGATGGTCGAATATCTATTTCATACTGATTCCGACCTTTCTCTGTTTTTACTGCATGACCTATGTTTTCTTCCAACAAGATAATATCAACGGCACCATGAATATAAAATTCAAGCTCTGCTCCAACACACGGGGTCAGATTCAACTGTGATCTAAAGTACTGCTCCAGCTGCCTTAAGAGATTGTATTGTTTTTGAATATATGATAATTTGTCACGATAATGCATATAAGTATAATTTCATGGAAATAGAATTTATTAAGGACAAAGTCTATTATAAAATCTTTGACCGCACTTATACAGACTCTAGTGGAATTTATAGCACACATAAATATACTGATGCAGCAAAATTAGCTGAAGTTCAGCAAAATATTGATAATATAAAATCTGACTATTCCGCCAAAGAACTCGTTATACTAAAACAGGTACATGGTAACAAAGTCATTTGCGCCGATAGTGCGGATTGCCAGGCTCAACTGGAAGCTGACGGATCTGTAACAACTAAAAAAAATATTGCATTGTCTGTGCTAACGGCTGATTGTGTTCCAGTCCTTTTTGCAAGTGCAGACGGAAATGTTATCGGAGCAGCTCATTGCGGCTGGAAAAGTGCCAAGGCAAACCTTATAGCAGAGATTCGCAAAATAATGGAAAATAAAGGAGCTGAAGATATAAAAGCTGTCATCGGACCATCGATTCAGCAAAAATCGTATGAAGTTGATGAAAATTATTACCAGGATTTCGTAAACGATGATAATGCTTGCAAAGATTTATTCATACCATCAAATAATAAGGATCGGTATATGTTTTCTTTAAGTGGCTATGTTAAGCGAAAGCTTGAGCAGGAGAATATAAAACTACTATTACACATAGACGATGATACTTATTCCATGCCGGAAAAATATCCAAGCTACCGACGAAGCACCCACGACAAAGAACCCTACCGGCAAAATATATTATCCACAATTATAATGAGATAATGCTAAAATTACTTACCCCGAATTTCTTCATTAAAGCTGAAAGATTGCTAATACCGATATTATTACTGGCATTACCCGGTATTTTAGGTATCGGCCTGTATTATGCTCTATTTTCTTCACCACCAGACTATCAACAAGGCGAGATGGTTCGGGTTATGTATGTACATGTTCCGGCTGCCTGGATGAGTCTGGGAATCTATAGTTTTATGGCTGCGTGCAGCTTTTCTGCGCTGGTGTGGAAAACCAGAATGTCCTATATTTTAGCAGTAGCTGCTGCTCCGATTGGAACTATATTTGCTCTAATTACCTTGGTAACCGGATGCATCTGGGGTAAGCCAATCTGGGGCGCGTGGTGGGTGTGGGATGCACGTCTGACTTCAATGCTAGTATTATTTTTATTATATGTCAGCTATATGGCCATTATTAATAGCGGTTCCAATATATTACGCGCTGAAAAACCGGCATCCGTTATGGCTTTAATTGGTTTTATCAATATTCCTATCGTCAAATTTTCTGTGGATATCTGGTATAGCCTGCATCAACCGGCAAGTATATTGAAAATGGGTGGTCCATCTATTCACAGCTCCATGTTGCTGCCACTTATGATAATGTTTGCCGGCTTTATTATATATTTTATGTTAACATTATTGATGCAAACCAGAGTAATAATGAATAAGCTAAAATATAATTATGAAAAGAAGAGCTGAATGACTTATGTCGTAACAGATGAATGTATTAAATGTAAATATACTGATTGCGTGGAAGTATGCCCTGTTGACTGTTTCTACGAAGATGAATTAATGCTTGCTATCAACCCTGATGAATGTATTGATTGCGGTGTTTGCGTTCCTGAATGTCCTATTGATGCGATTAAGGAAGAGTCGCCGGATTTAATAAAATGGCTTGAAATCAACAAAGAAATTTCAGATAAAGGAATAAACATCACACTCCAGAAGAATCCTCTGCCAAATGCAGATAAATACAAGGACGAGAAAAACAAGTACGAAAAATATATGAAATAATACCGATATTCATTATCCTATGCAGGTACCACACTTACTAATTACAATCAACTCTGACTGCCCAACACTTCCTCAATCGAATTACAAATTATCTGCAAATCTTCGTCTCTTGAGAGAGAATGGTTTGCACCTTTGAGCAATTTTATGACAACTTCATTGCCTACTATCTTTTCTGCCAGTCGCTGAGAAATACTATACGGCACATCTGCATCTTTCATACCATGAATTAAATGTACTAGGCAAGAAATTTCAATGTGTTTTTCAGTTAATAATAAATGTTTTCTACCGTCTAAAATTAGTTTGTAACTGATCGGGTATGCATGGCTACAATTCGGATCCGCACCACTAACTTCCGCTACACCTTCTGCTTTTAATACAGCCTGCTTTCTGGGCGTAATTTTATTCCAAATCAATTCTTCCGTAAAATCAGGCGCAGATGAAATTCCTACCATACCAATAATTTTTTCAGGATACTTAATGGCACCCAGCGTGGTAATCCAGCTTCCCATACTCGAGCCAACAAGCAGTACCGGCCCGTCTGACAGCTTACTTATTACCAGGCTCAATCCCTCAAGCCAGCTACTTATGGTTTCATCTACGAACTGACCTGAAGCCAGGCCATGACCAAAATTATCAAACCTGATAAAGTTATAATCCCGCCACTTACAGTATTTTTCAATATATACAGCCTTTGCACCATTCATATCTGACATCAGGCCATGATGAAAAACAACATAAGGTGCTTTCTTTTTATTAGCATTCAGTTTATAATAGGCAACAAACTTTTCTTTATTTTTGGTATATAAAATGTTCATATATCTTTAAATATCAGGGATAATTTATGGCTATAGATAAAAAATATCACAAAAAAACCATTCTGCAAGTTGTGCCTGCACTTATCTCCGGAGGTGTTGAACGTGGTACGCTGGAAATTGCCAAAAAGATCGTGGATTCCGGTAATAATTCAATCGTAATCTCTGCAGGCGGTCCTCTTGTAGAACCGCTGGAAAAATCCGGCTCAAAACACATTATTATGAATGTTGCAAGCAAAAATCCCTTTACTATATGGCGTAATGCACGAAAAATTGCTAACGTGATTCGTGATAATAATGTTGACATCGTACATGCAAGATCACGCGCTCCTGCCTGGAGCTGCTATATGTCGGCAAAAGCTACCGGAATCCATCTAATCACTACGTTTCATGGTGTATATAATTTCAAAAATAGTCTTAAAAAATTATATAATAGCGTTATGACAAAAGGTCACAATGTTATTGCTGTTTCAAACTTTATAAAAAAACACATTACCGATAGTTATAAAATTGACGAAAACAAAATTACTGTTATTCACCGCGGAGTTAATCACCATGAATTTTCTCAAGACAAACTCTCAGATAACATGCTTGAGGCTTTTAGAGAAAAATATAATGTCCCAACTGACACTCCGGTGATATTACTCCCATCTCGAATGACTAAGTGGAAAGGACATCTGGTATTGGTTGATGCTCTGGAAAAAATCAAGCATTTGAATTTTTACTGCATTATGGCAGGCGACCTTGCAAAACATCCAACTTATGTTATGCGCATTAAGGATAAAATTCATAAATATAAAATGCAAAGCCAGATTCAACTATTTGGCAATGAACCAAATATGATTGGCCTGTATGGCATTGCAGATATCGTGCTATCTACTTCAATCGAACCTGAAGCATTTGGAAGAACCATAATAGAAGCTCAATCAATGGAAAAAATGGTGATTGCAACAAATATTGGCGGTGCTGCAGAAACTATTCAGGATGGCATCACCGGATTTCATGTGACGCCAAACAACAGCGAGGAACTCGCAAAGAAAATTGAGTATTGCCTAACAATCATTGGCTCTACGCAAGCGAAAAAAATCACTGACAAAGCAAGAAAAAATGCCGGTAAAAATTTCTCACTGGATTTCATGCTAAAAAATACACTTTCCATCTATGATAAAGTAAAATCAAATAGGGGAGTACATAACAGTTATAATTAACTTCATATATTATTGACTCATCTGAACTTCCCTATCTAATTCAAACATCTAGCTGCATATTTTAATACAAGTTAAATGAACCGAAAGACTATTATCTGAAGGGATTTTTACCCTTATAAACCTACACTTCAATAAATTGCAAAATATTTGACAGCACGACGTTTTTCATGGTAGAAGACAGTGACTTAAATTATGTGCCTCTGTGGTGGAATTGGTAGACACGACAGATTCAAAATCTGTTGCTCTTTGGGGCGTGCCGGTTCAATTCCGGCCAGAGGTACCATTTATTTCCCAAATTACTGTTTACTATTTTTCCCGAGCGGATGACATTCCTGTAGTGTTTTCTTCAGATGCCCTGTTTGAACATGCGTATATATCTGGGTAGTGCTGATATCTGCATGTCCCAGCAACTCCTGAATTACACGAAGATCTGCGCCACCTTCCAGCAGATGCGAAGCAAAGCTATGACGCAAAACATGTGGAGATATAACGTCGGGATCCAGGCCACTTTTAAGTGCAACTTTTTTTAAAGCCTGAGCAAAATTTTGCCGGGTCATATAGCCTTTAGCAGCACTACTTGCAAAAAAATATGTTTTAGCTAGCTGTGATTTAGATTTACAGAATAATTCCCTTATCTTTAAATATTCCTCAATGACAAGTTTGGATTTATCATTAATAACCACTATTCTTTCTTTTCCGCCTTTGCCTTTGACTGCGAAGGTTTTTCTAACTCCAGAGGCGTTATATCCGCTTGTGATATCAACAAGTTTCAGGGAAACCAGCTCGCTGACCCTGAGGCCGCTAGCATAAATTAGATGAATCATCGCACTAAGACGAATCCCTTCGGGAGAATTATCATTATTACAAAATTCCAATAAGCTTCTCATATTATCGATAGACAAAACCGAGGGTAGTTTATTGCTATATTTAGGCAAATCCACAATAAGAGTTGGGTTATAATCAGTATGGTATTCGCTAATTAGGAAGTTATAGTAGCTCTTGAGCGTAGAAATTTTTCGATTAATTGAACGGGACGATATCTGCTTTGATGCAAGAGAGGTAATATATTTATCAATATCATCGGAAGAAACTGATAATTCAGCAATCTTATTTCGAGATAAAAATTCCTGAAAATCTAATAAATCACGCTTATAGCTGAGTAAAGAATTTTCAGCAATTCCTCGCTCAGCAAGAGTCATTTCTAAAAATTGTTCAATATATTGCATATCATCCAAAGTTATAATTGGAGGCCAGAGCCGGAATCGAACCGGCGAATAGAGGATTTGCAGTCCCCGGCATTACCACTTTGCTACCTGGCCATATAGATATAGCGATGCATAGTTTGTAATCAAATTTCGTAAAAGAAGCAATAAGAAAATTCTATTTCATTCATAGCTCTCCCATGACATTTTATGTATGAATTCACCATTTTGATAGAAAAAGAGGGAAAATGTTCGAATATTATTCAAGCCCCTTATTTAAAAACGCCCCAAAGACAATTTGAGGCGTTTTTAGCATTAATTTTATAAGTTAAAATAAACACTATACTTAAATAAAAGACGTAATTAGTTGAAATATTTGCGTTCTTTTACGTCACCCTCATAAGCATCGGATTTTTTGTTCTTCCATTTTTTAGCAACTTCACGCGTCTCGCCTTTCCCTTTATTGTCAGGTTCTTTTGCCAGCGGTTTTTCCCTGTCTTTTTTAGGAGCCGGTTTTTGCGGCACACCTTCTGCATCAGCATTTTTGATAGTCAGCTTACCTTTGCCACGTTCAAAACCAATTAGTTTAACTTTGACTTTTTGACCTTCATTTAAAGCACCTGAGACTGATTCAATTCTTTCATGCGCAATTTCACTAATATGCACAAAGCCATCACGACTGCTTGAATAATTCACGAATGCTCCAGCATCAAGTATCTTAACAACCGTACCTTCAAAAACATCTCCAACCTCAGGGTCGATTGCTATTTCCTTGACTCTGGCAACAGCAGCATCAAGTTTGTCTTTGCCAACTGCAGATACTGAAACTTTGCCTTCATCTGTTATGTCAATTTTTGCACCGGTTGTATCACAAATATCCCTGATCACTTTACCTCCAGGGCCGATGATTTCACGAATTTTATCTTTATTTACCATGAATGATACAATTACCGGCGCATTATTGCTTATCTCAGAATTTGATTTAATTGCCAAAGCCATCTTGCCTAAAATGTGAATACGACCGTCTCTTGCCTGTTCTAAAGCTTTACCCATAATCTCAAAAGTAATGCCTGCAACCTTAATATCCATCTGCAGTGCTGTTACACCGTCGCTGCTACCGGCAACTTTGAAATCCATGTCGCCTAAATGATCTTCGTCAGCAATTATGTCCGATAAGACCAGAAATTGATCCTTCTCTTTGATTAGACCCATAGCAATTCCAGAAATAGGAGATTTCATAGGCACGCCTGCATCCATCATTGACATTGAACCACCACAAACAGTTGCCATGGAAGATGACCCGTTTGATTCAGATATCTCTGATACAACTCTTATTGTGTAAGGGAAAGCATCTTTAGCCGGCAGAGCTCTTTTCAAGGCTCTCCACGCTAGTTTACCATGCCCAACTTCACGTCTGCTTGGAGCGCGCAGCGGTGTTACTTCACCAACAGAATATGGAGGAAAAAGGTAATTAAGTAAAAAGCTTTCCTTATACTCGCCTTCTATGCCGTCAATGATTTGCTCATCCTGCCCCGTGCCAAGTGTAGTTGAGACTATGCCTTGAGTTTCACCTCTAGTAAATAGAGCAGAACCGTGAGTACATGGAAATAGTGATACCTCACATTCAATCGCTCTGATTTCATCAGGCTTTCTACCATCAATTCTTGTTTGCTTGGTTAATGTATCGGCACGTAGTACTTCTGCTTTTACAGCAGATAGTACAAAATCTACTTGTAGCTGCGTATATTGTTCATCTTTTGTAAAACGCTCTTTCATCGCAGTTGATATAGTATCAATGGCTCCGTAGCGATCCTGTTTTGCTTTTAGCGCGAAGGCTGCTGTGATATCATCCTTTGTAAGGCTACGTATTTCATCCTTCAGCTCTTTTGGAAATAACTCATTAGTTTCCCATGCCGGCTTGCCTGCTTCTGCTTTTAATTCCTCGATCATCCTGATCACCGGTTGGAAGCCATCATGTCCAAACTTAACTGCCTCCAGCATTTGTGCTTCTGTCAGGAAATCAGCTTCTGATTCGACCATCATCACAGAATCTTTAGTACCGGCAACAATCAAATCAAGTCTGCTATCTTTTAATTCTTCAATTGATGGATTTAATATAAGTTTGTCATCAATCATTCCCACTCTACTTGCGGCAATAACTTCCAGGAATGGTACACCGGAAATAGCTAGTGCTGCTGATGCGCCAATCAATGCTAAAATATCAGTATTAAAACGTGCGTCAAAAGAGTGGACAGTGCAAAGCACTTGGGTTTCATTGAAAAAACCTGAGTGAAATAGTGGTCTGATCGGGCGATCAATAAGTCTTGATACCAAAATTTCCTTTTCGCTTCTCCCGCTTTCTCTCTTAAAAAAACCACCCGGTATCTTACCGGCAGCGTATGCTTTTTCCTGATAATGTACAGTAAGTGGAAAGAAATTCATGCCGTCTTTAGCTTTTTTGGCACTAACTGCTGTACATTGCACAACAGAATCACCCATTTTGACCATAACTGCTCCATCTGCCTGCCTAGCAATCTTGCCGGTTGACAGTTCTAGTGTTTCGCCATTCCAGTCAGTTTTTTTTATTATTTCATTAAACATCAAATATTTACCTAATTTTATTATTTATTTTTATCATATATAGTTTTCTGCTAACCGATAGCAGACTATCACGAAACTACAATAAAGAGAAATACTAAATGCACATTTGGCTATAGTACTTCCCCTTTATCCTCACAGTGCGTTATTCATCGGATTCAAAAAATTCACCTGACAATCCAGGTTAAAATTTTTCTTACCTTGAATAGCTGCTGTGATAATATAAGTTGAAACACTATGACTTTAAAAAATCGTAGAATATATACCAAACTACCAAAAACTACAAAGCAGGGATTTGTTGCCCTTAAACAAAACAAGCAAACCCAATATAGACCTGCATTATATTGCTGCTACTTCCTTAAACCAAGTTTGTTGATTAAAGTGATATATCTATCCAGACTTTGCTTTTTTAAATAAGCAAGCAGTCTGCGCCGGCGTCCAACAAGCATTAAAAGCCCTCTTCTTGAAGAGAAATCTTTATGATTGTCTTTCAAGTGGTCAGTTAAATTCTTTATTCTTTCAGTTAAAACCGCACATTGCACCTCTACTGAACCTGTATCATTTTTAGCAGTAGCAAATTCCTGCATGAGCTTTGTTTTGCGCTCCTGTGTAATCGACATCGTCATTCTCCTTTATCTATAATTAAAAACTCTTGATGATTTGAAGTTCCTATCAAACAAGCTACCAATGGCAACAATGTGGCCGTTGTTCCTGACCCAGACTAAATCGTAATTTTGATCATCGTCAAACTGACATTTTTGACCAAAACGAATTTGCTGAGTGCAGGTATCGCCTGCTTCAAGTACCGGGATGTCGTCTAGTACATCTTCAATCTTCAAGCACTTATCCTGGAGAAGCTTTGTTGCTTCTGCAAGGTTTATTTCTGCGTAACTGGAAATATCTATCGCTGTTTTAGCATCAAACATTCCAACTTTTAAGCGTCGCAATTCTATCACAAATCCTAAACTTTGCAAGGACAAAGAAATATCTTCTGCAAGCGTGCGGATATAGGTACCCTTCGAGCAGTCGCAAATATAGCTGGCAGCGCCTTGTTCCCCGTCATAATTCGTACATTTTAGGTCGTAGATATTAATGCTGCGCCCGGACAGCTGCACTTCCCTTCCTTCGCGTGCAAGTCTGTAGGCACGCCGGCCATTAATCTTGAGCGCAGAATATGCGGGAGGTATTTGCTCAATTATGCCCAGGAATTCAGCACATACCTGGTAACATTCCTCCTGGCCTGGTATATATTCTGTTGTTTCAATTACCTTACCGGCACTATCTGCTGTATCTGTTTTAGTGCCGAATTTTATGGTAAAAGCGTATTGTTTTTTGGCATCAATCAGGATGCTGACAAGTTTAGTAGCCTCACCGATAGCAATAGGAAGTACGCCTTCTGCTTCCATATCCAGAGTACCGGTATGGCCGACTTTATCGCCTTTAAAGATGCGTTTGACCATAGAGACGGATTTCGCCGAGCTAATTCCACGTGGTTTATATATGTTTATCCAACCGTTCATCTGTATTTTCTGTTGTTTTAAAAATTATATCATTACATATGACGTTTTAAAAAAATTATCCATAAGTTTTTTAAAACCAAGACACCCGGCAATGCTCTTAAATACTGAAATACCAAGTGGATTGAACACCATAAGAGGTCTTATAATGATAGTTTTTTGAAAATTTAGGCAATTCAAAAACTTTCTTAAGTTATCCTCTCCAAGAGATATTTTAAAGAAGCATTTAGTTAAGAATTTTTTATATTTAACACATGAATACTAAAGTTGTTCATGTTTAATACATTATGCTACAACTTCTCCAAACAAACCTATGATTATTTTTATATACAAAGATTTTATTTGAAGTTGTGCTTCACTCAAACAGTACTTTTTACATTAAAAAAACAAAATTGCTTGTAAAAAATAGTTGAATAAAAAATTATTTAGCTTACATTATCTAGTATGTTTATTATTATTATTTATTAATTATACTTAATTAAAAATTTATTTATATGATGCATTCAAAAACAAGTGACCGATATCCAAACCTGGATATGGTCAAACGTTATGTAGAAACAGGAGCTAACGTTAATTTTAAGAATAAGGATGGAGCTACTTCTTTACATCTGGCAATTATGAACATAAAAGATCCCGAAGATCGTCTGGAAACAGTTAAATACTTGGTGAGCGCAGGAGCTGATGCTAACATTTTAAATCCGGATGGATCGAATGCTTTACATCTGGCTGTACTTGAAGGCGATCTGGCACTGGTGCAGCTTGTAAACGATGCAGGAGCTCGTGTTGATAGCCAGACAGCAGATTATGGGCTTACCCCTCTACACATAGCAGTTGGTAAAGAAAACCTGCCAATAATTCAATATCTGGTAGAAACAGCAGGAGCTAGTGTCAGCGTACAAAACAATGGACAGAATACAGCCTTTATGGAAGCACAGAGTCAGGGAAACCATGAAATTTCGCGATACCTGCTGGAACACGGAGCTAAATTACCACAAGGCGCAGAAATACATCTGATCGCTTATGACAGCGAAGATAATACTGATATCACCGGCGATTCAAATTCAGATATTGATTGGGATGACATGTAAGCATCCTTGTTGCGATACAAATCCGAATTCAATTTATTTTTAGTATTTGATGTAGCATCTGACTCAGACTTACAAAGTGTGCTTACGGTATGGCTTGAATTTATAATTTTTTCGCCTATTATTTGTAAACTATAAAAACAGTTTCAAATAAATTTGTCTGATAAAACATGTTTCAAACACTTACGCAAAATCTCACAAAAATTTTCGATAAAATCAAAAGTACCGGTGCCTTAACCGAAGAGCAAATCGATGCTGCAATGCGTGACATACGCATTGCTTTGCTAGAGGCCGATGTTGCCTTGCCGGTAGTTAGGGAATTTATTGCAAATGTTCGGGAGCGGGCAAAAGGACAGGAAGTAATCAAATCAATATCTCCAGCACAAATGGTCATTAAAATTATTAATGACGAAATGGTAAATTTGCTTGCCCCGAATACGGACGAATCAAAGCTTAATTTAAGCAGCTCAGCCCCTGTAAATATTTTAATTGTCGGGCTGCAAGGTAGTGGTAAAACTACAGCCAGTGCCAAGCTTGCCTTAAAGCTGAAAAATCAAAATAAGAAGGTGCTGCTGGTATCTCTGGATACTTACAGACCGGCTGCGCAGGAGCAGCTTGCGGTGTTATCGCATGATATCAAAGTAGATTGCCTTGAGATAATCAAAGGACAGATACCTCTGGAGATTACAGGTAGAGTACTTAAGGAAGCTAAATTATCCGGCTATGACGTGGTAATTTACGATAGTGCCGGACGCCTGCATATTGACGAGGAAATGATCAAGGAAGTAGCTTCGGTCAAAAAAATTATCAATCCTACTGAAACTTTATTGGTCATTGACTCAATGATCGGCCAAGACGCAGTCACTGTTGCCGGAACATTTGACGAAAAACTAAACATTACCGGCATTGTACTTTCTCGAATTGACGGTGACTCAAGAGGCGGTGCAGCTTTGAGTGTCCGCCACGTTACCGGCAAACCGATCAAGTTTTTAAGTACCGGAGAAAAACCTGCAGATTTTGAAGAGTTTGATGCCAAAACCATTGCTTCCCGCATCCTGGATATGGGTGATGTCGTATCTCTGGTCGAAAAAGCTGCAGGCCTCATTGACCGGAAAGAAGCAGAAAAAACAGCTGCAAAACTTAAAAGGTAAATTTGATCTTGATGACTATATATCACAAATCAAGGCCATCAGAAAACTTGGCGGCTTTGGCAGCTTGATGGGTATGATACCTGGTATATCCAAATTTACCGATAAAATAGGCGATGCTGATACTAATGACAAAATGCTTAAGTCTCAGGAAGCAATAGTTCTATCGATGACAAGGAAAGAACGGCGCAACCCGGAACTTCTTAACGCCTCAAGAAAAAAAAGGCTGGCATCCGGCTCAGGTACAACCATTCAACAAGTAAACACATTATTGAAGCAATTTAAACAAATCAGCACAATGATGAAAAAAGCTTCAAGAATGGATCCAAAATCCATGATGAGGAGTGGTCTTGGAAAACTTTTTTCTTGACTGTTATCAAGAAAATTCTTATCATTCCAGCTAATATCAAGTATTTAGACAGGAAATTATGGGTAAAGCAAAAATTGCCTCAAAAAATAACCCGGAAGGAAGAGGTCAGGCCAAAGAATATTTTCATAATGGCAAGAAAATCAAACCGGTTAAGTTGATTACCGGTAGACAATCCTTTTTCGCTGCTGAATATGAAGATTCCGGCGAGGTAGTTATAGACCAGAATGGAAAGGCACTTCCTTGGGGTAGTGCTAAAAATTTAGCCTGATTTCTCAATTATATGTTGTATCATGGAACTATCCGCTGAATTTGTAGCGTTGCTTGCCTGCCCTGTATCCGGCGATAGTTTGGAGTATGATCATGCGCAAAATACATTACTAAGCAAGAAAGCCGGCCTTGTATACCTTATAGTAGGTGGGATTCCTCTCTTATTGGAATCTGAAGCAAAAAAATTTCGTAAAGAAAAATCTAATACTAAAGAAGGAATTTAGCCACTCAACAAAATTCGTATTACTTCGGAAACTATAGTGATTGAAATAAAATACTCAAATTTTGATTTTACTAGCGCTGCATATAAATCTGCAAAATCTGCAGCCAAGATAGCAGCTGCCCAAATCACAGAATCCATTGAATCCGAATCACCCTTTTATAAAATATTTTCAGGCAAACATGCGAGCGAGCAAGCGGAATCCTGTGCTCCTTACGCTAAAGAAATTAACAGGGATTTTTCTGATTTAATTGTAATTGGCATGGGTGGTGCTGTCTTAAATCCAGAAACAGTCACGTCTCTTCTTGCTCAAAATAATAACTCAACTCAGCTGCATTTCTTAAACAACACTGATCCATTTTTCTTGCAGAATTTATTGTCTACGATTTCTCTAAAGAATTGTGCCATACTTGCTATTAGCAATTCAGGACAGACACTTGAGACTATTTCTTTGGTAGGAGTAATGATATCCGAATTTGAGAAAGCAGCTATTTCAGATATTGGTAAGCACTTCTATTTCATCACTAATTTGCAAGCAGGTATCTTAAAAAACGTCGCAGGCAAAATTGGCGCTACACTTATCAAGCATACGGCAAAAATTAGCGGCAGGTATTCCGGCCTAACTAATGTTACTACTCTTGTGGCACAAATAGCTGGAATCGATGTTAAGGAATATCTGGCTGGGGCTCAATTGGTTTTGGATGATTTTCGTAAATATCAGGACGACAGTCAAGCCGCTTTATCAGCTGCTGCACTTTACAGCACAGGTAAACCAATTACTGTAAACATTGGATATTTGCAGCGATTTGATGTTTTTTTGGAATGGTACTCACAAATTATTGCCGAATCATTGGGTAAAGACGGTAAGGGTATTACACCGATTAAAGGCCTTGGTCCTAATGATCAACACAGCATGCTGCAACTATATTTGGATGGACCACAAGATAAGGTTTATAGTTTGTTTTATACGCATAATGACGGCACTGCGTATAGAAGCTGTGACCTTGAAGAACTCAACTATATAGCGGGCAAAAATCTACAAAATATCAACAGAGCAAATTTTGAGGCAACTTTGTACGCACTAATAGAAATAGGAGCGCCAACCAGAAGCATCATACTTCAGGAACTATCTGCACAAAATGTAGGCTCTCTTGTGATGCATTCAATGTTAGAAGTAATAATTTTAGGGTATATGATGCAACTTAACCCATTTGACCAACCAGGTATCGAACTTATCAAAAAGGAATCGATGCGAATAGTTCAAACAAATTAAAATGTTAGGTTGTAAGTTTTCACCTACGTAGACTTTGTAAGGTTTGGTTTATAGAGTTTACGAATTTAAACTGAAGAATTTCGTAAACTCTATAAACAAGCACCATCACCTTAAATCTTGCTTATTTCAAATCAAATTACTATATTAGCATCAGGCTATATTTAGAGTATTATAGACTTTCATGATTAATTATCGAACTCTTATTGGATATCTTGCCAGACTGTTTACCAAACAGTTTCTTATCGCATCTGGAGTTATTATATGCGTACTCTTCATTACCAATGCTTTTGATGTATTACAAAAATTCAAGTCGACTGATATTTCGCCCGGAGATTTCTGGCAACTTATCTCTTTCAAAATCCCATATTTATTCAATGAAGTTAGTGCATTAGTATGCTTCATATCTACTTTCATGTTCTTGCGCAACATAACCAGGCAGAACGAGTTGATAATAATATTGAGCAGCGGTGTCCCGATATGGCAAGTCTTTATTGTACCTATTATTGTTACCTTCTTCATAGGGCTTGTAGTATTGTCTATTATAAATCCAGTTGGAACATACGGCCTCCAGGAATACGAAAAACTTGAAGCTAAAGTCAATAAAACACCACATCTTAACTTTGTCATTTCTCAATCCGGGATTTTCTTTTTTGAAAAATTTGCCGGTAATAATCGAATCATCCAGGCAAAATCTATCAATGCTGATAAACAAACGCTCTCAGACGTTACCATCTTACTGGTAGACTCACATAACAACCTCACAACACGAATCGACACGGCTATTGCCACACTTGTGCCTGGAGCATTTAAACTACATTCTCCAACAATCACCTACCGCAAATCATCAGAAAATCTGGAACTATTAAATCTACCTACAAATTTATCCATCGACAATTTGATGCAAAGATTCAGCGCTCCAGAAATGATTCCTATATGGAATTTAAATAGCTCAATTGAAAAATTTGCCAGCTCAGGCCTTGCCGTCACCAAATACCAACTCCATTATTACAAACAATTATTCAAACCAATAACTATGGTAGCGATGTCATTTATTGCATGTTGGTTCATTAGCTTAAATATGCGGGACAATTCAAAAATGCGAGTCACTGTGCTTGGTTTAGTGACGGGAATGTGTACTTATTTCTTCTTAGAAATATCATTGCGCATTCTTGCTTACGGCGGCCTGCATCCTGTTCTTGCTACTTTATTGCCAATATTATTTATAATCCTGATAAGTAACTTTGTTATTTTACATTTCCAAGAAGCTTGATATACTATATTATTTTATACGAATTTAGCGCGATGCTACAATCATAAACAAGATATTTTTTAGTGAGCAAACATAATGAAATTACTAGCATTTCTCGATCGATTTTCGTCTGATATAGCGATTGATCTTGGAACCGCCAATACTTTGATATATGAAAAAAACAAAGGTATTGTACTTGACGCCCCTTCGGTTGTTGCCTTAATTAACAAAAATGGTACTGTCAAAACCTATGCTTTTGGACATGAGGCTAAAAACATGCTTGGTCGCACACCAAACGACATTAACGCAATACGACCTCTTCAAGACGGTGTAATCGCTGACTTTAAAGCTGCAGAAGAAATGATTAAATATTTCATACGCTCGGTAAAGGATAAAAGGTCTTTTACCGGTCCATTAATTATTGTATGCGTCCCATCCGGGTCAACTCCAGTAGAGAGAAGAGCCATTCAAGAAGCTGCTGAAAGCGCAGGAGCAAGGGCTGTATACCTAATTGAAGAACCAATGGCAGCAGCGATTGGCGCAGGACTTCCTGTTACCGAACCAACCGGTTCCATGGTTGTAGACATTGGCGGAGGTACAACAGAAGTTGCGGTATTATCCCTAGGTGGCATAGTTTATGCCAGATCAGTTAGGGTAGGTGGTGATAAAATGGATCAAGCTATCATTTCCTATATAAAAAGACGTTTTAATCTCTTAATAGGCGAGTCAACCGCTGAGAAAATAAAGAAACAAATTGGAACTGCTTTTGTAACATCTAATGCTCCTTTGAGAGAAATGGAAATTAAAGGACGTGATCTGATCAATGGAATACCAAAAGAAATGATACTCACTGAGCAGCAAATTGCAGAGAGTCTGGCTGAGCCGATTAGTCAAATCGTAGATGCAGTGAAAACTGCTCTGGAGTGTACTCCTCCCGAACTCTCTTCTGATATTGTTGACAAAGGTATTGTTTTAACGGGAGGTGGTTCTCTGCTGAATAATTTAGGGCATGTACTCAGAAATGAAACGCAATTGCCAGTATTTGTGGCAGATAATGCTTTAGCGTGCGTGGTTCTTGGAACCGGAAGAGTGTTAGAAAATTTTTCAAAGCTAAAACACGTTTTATTTAAACATGAATAGTTTAAAGTGGCCATACTAGCTAATAGAGTAAAAATAAGAAATAATCTAGTTGAACTGGGCAAGTTTGCCTTCTTCTCAATTAAAAAGTTTTTTGTTTTTATTTTAATGTTAGCTGCCTGCTATTTATTATATTTTTCCTCTCCACTCCCTCTGGCTAATGGGTTACTGGAAATATCGGGCAGGTACTTATCAGCGGGAGTTCTTATATATAAAGAAACAATCCAAACAACTAAATGGGTATATGGCAGATTATCTTATTTTAAAGATTTGGAAGCTGAAATTTTGAGGCTAAAACTTGAGCTAGCTAAGCTTGAGGGTACTAAACGATTTGCTCTTCTTGCTCATTCAGAAAACAAGGCTCTTAAGAAAATATTAAATGTCACTCAAGAGGTAAAATATAATTTCGTTACTGCTAAAATAGTTGGAATGGCAATTAGTCCATTCGCCAGTTCGGCTATTATTCAGGCTGGAACAAAAGATGGTGTTAAGATAAACGATATTGTAAGAGGGAAAACAGGTCTAATTGGTAGAATCTCGAGAATAAGCACTAATTACTCTACGGTAATGCTCGTCGATAACCATAATTCCAGAATTCCTGTAATAACAGGCACTTCAAAAGTTAGAGGAATTCTGGCAAAACAAGGTGATCATCTAAAAATAATGTACTTAAAGGAAAACCACACTGCAACTGATGGAGAGGTAATTTACACCTCCGGGGATGGCAAAATTTTTCCTAAAGGCATAGCCGTTGCAACCGTGGAGCAAATTACAAATGAGGGTGCTTTTGTAAAAGTTATTGAGAACTTTAACGATATTGAGTTCGCAATGGTTGAATCAAAACCAAATTAGCATATAAAAGAAGCAAGCAAGAATCGTAAAAATATAAAAGCAGCATAATCCATATTATGTGAGCAATGGGGAATTAATTTAAAATAGATTCTATATCTCTATTTCCAGGCGGATAAATGTCAACATACAAAATATATATATTAAAAAGTATCCTACCTCCACTAGCAATGCTGACTGTAATATTAACAAGTCTGGTATGGATAACGCAAACATTAAGGCTTATACATTTGTTAGATAAAGGAATAGAATTTAAGTATTTTCTGAAATTGATAATTCTCCTGATCCCCTCCCTGCTATTCATGATCCTACCTATTATTGCAGTCCTGACTGTAATTTACGTATATAATCGCCTGCAGGATGAAAGGCAGCTAGTAATTCTAAGAAGCAGTGGACTTAGTAATTATGATCTGGCAAAACCGGCACTATTAATTGCTACCGTCATCACTATTATTTCATATTACATTTCAGCATACTTAATGCCACTTTCTTACAATAATCTAAAGCAAGGGCTGAGTGATTTTAGAGAAAGTTATGTTTCAAACATAATAGATACCAGAACATTTAATCAAATTTCCAAACACTCGAATATCTATGTTGACTACAAAAACTCCGATGGATCCTTGGATGGTGTTGTACTATTTGACAATAAAGTTCCAGAACACAGGACAATATTATTTGCAAAAAAGGGGAGAATTTTAACATCAGGTCAGCATATAACAGAGTTTGAATTAATAGATGGATTAAGACATTCCTATGATCAACTGGGCCATTTAACCAAATTATATTTTGATCATTTGATAGTCGCAATCAACAACGAAAACCCGGATTCAAACGAAAGAAGCAAAACCAGCATTGAATTGTACATACATGAAATGCTCTGGCCTGACAAAACTCTTTCAGCCGAAAAGCAACAGCGCCTTATTACTGATGGACATTTAAGAATTGTATGGCCATTATTCAATTTTGCTTTTGTTTTTCTAGCGCTTAGCATCTTTTTAAATCAACCTTATAGTAGAAAAGTCCATATTAAACAGTTTGTTTTGACTTTTGCGCCGATATTATTAGCCGCCTGGTTTCACTTTACCTTACAAAAAATCGCCTATAAAGACCTTAATTATATTTTTCTCTGTTACGCTAACGTATTTCTTTGTATCATCTTCAGTATATGGCAAAGCACTAAAAATACCTTATGAGTTTCAAAGACTTACCAGAATTTCTTAAATTCCTGGAAAAGAATAATCAGTTAAAAAGAATCAAAACAGAAATTTCAACTAAACTTGAGATTACTGAAATCAGCAGACGTTTTTTAAAAATGGACGGACCTGCCTTATTGTTTGAGAATGTCCGAAAAGAAGATGGCAACATATCCGAATATCCGGTGCTAACCAATCTCTTTGCAAGCAAAGAACGTATTGCGATGGGTCTTGGCATCAAGGATTCAAGCAAGCTTAGAGAGTTAGGAAAACTGCTTGCCTTCATGAAAAACCCAGAACCTCCTTCTTCGTTAAAGGAAACATTTTCGATGCTGCCTATTGCCAAAAGAATTCTGTCGATGTCACCAAAAACAGTTTCTAAAGCAAGCTCTCAGCAGAGAGTAACTAAAAATCCGGATCTTAGCATATTGCCTATACAAACCTGCTGGCCAGAAGATGTAAGCCCTCTTATCACTTGGCCACTCATTGTCACAAAGGGAACAGGAAGTGAAAAAACTGATAATTATAATCTTGGAATATATAGGCTTCAGCCGGTAGCAAAAAATAAGCTCATCATGCGTTGGCTAAAAATGCGTGGCGGCGCACAGCACCATACCAAATGGAAAGCTGTCAAGAGAGAACCCATGCCTGCTGCTGCAGTAATTGGTGCTAATCCAGCTATTATTCTTGCAGCCGTGATGCCCATTCCAAACACTATCTCTGAATATAATTTTGCCGGACTTCTGCAAAATAAATCCGTAGAGTTGGTTCAATGCAAAACTATTGATCTGAAAGTACCGGCTCATGCTGAAATAGTAATTGAAGGTGAAGTAAGCATGACCGAATATCTACCGGAAGGACCATTTGGAGACCATACCGGATATTATAACGATGTTGAAGAATTTCCAGTCTTCAATGTTAAAGCAATTACCATGAAAAACAAGCCAATATATTTAAGTACTTATACTGGGAAACCACCAGACGAACCCTCCATTTTAGGTGAAGCATTGAATGAAATATTCGTACCGCTTATTCAACAGCAATTTCCCGAAATCAGTGATTTCTATCTCCCGCCGGAAGGATGTTCATATCGCGTCGCTATAGTCTCGATTAAAAAAACATACCCAGGGCAAGCTAAAAGAATAATGATGGGAGTATGGTCGTTCCTGCAGCAATTTATGTATACGAAATTTGTTATAGTTGTTGATAATGATATAGATGTTCGCAATTGGAAAGAAGTAGTATGGGCTATCTCTACCAGAACTGATCCCAAACGTGATACCAGCTTTATTGAGAACTCCCCTATTGACTATCTGGATTTTGCTTCCCCTGAATCCGGCATGGGCAGTAAAATGGGAATTGATGCGACAGATAAGCTACCACCTGAAACAAAACGCAACTGGGGTAAGAAAATTCAAATGGATAAAAAAACAGTGCAGATAATTGATGATCTCTGGGAAAAATTATAGTATTAACCTAACTTTCACCTGTTTCCTTAAGTTTGATTTAAGAATGGTAATATGCTAACTTTTAAGTGAGTTAATTACAAACTAGCTATTTCCAAGTATATTTCTATCGGTAACTAATTAAGCTAAAATAAAAAAGGAAAGTTGATATATGACAAAAAACGCCAACTCAGAAACACCGGAAGATGAGATAAAAAAACCAAATGGCTTTCTTGAGAATGTAAAACAACAAATCGGAAACAATAAGAAAAAAACTGCTTTGCTAGCAGTAATGCTGGCAGCTGCCCCCATTGCTCCTATCTTGACAGTCACAGCCGGTGTAATTATTGCCGGAGCAGTCGCTAAAACCGGTTATAAAACCTACAAGGAAAATAAAGCGTTTAAACAAGGACACCTAACTCCAAAACCCGAAGGTTCCAAATCACCAAAAGGTATGCTCTGTAATTTAGGACAAAAAATTTTAAAAAACAAAGGCAAAGCATTATTAGTGGTACTTGCAGCAACCATATTTCCAAGTGGTACAATTATCGCTGCCACAATTATCGCTGGTACTGCAATAAAAGCTGGCCTGGACTCCTACAAGGAAAATAAAGCGTTTAAAAATCAACAAATGCTTAAGCAAACCACACCAACAATGCCAGCAAAAAAGGAGGGCTTTATACCTAAGCCAATAAAGCCCGAGGCAACACCCTCAGTACAAAAACAAACTCAACAACAAAGATAAACTATAAATTCCTCATTGCACGCTTGCAGATTTTACCGGTTTCTTTGGTAGGTGAAGTTTTTATCCATTCTGCACATAAATCTGTCACCCATTTTGGGTGATCCTTGCCTGCATCGTTGAGCCAATTACCGACTGATAGCTGCACGTATTTTGCAGGGTCTGAACGTAAAGGGTCTAATATAGGTAGCCCTAACCAGGGCGCATTGCGTAATGCACTGATATGTTTGCACCAAACACCACGAGGCCTTGTGAGTTCGGAGGCAAAACGCCTAATGTTGTCAGATGGATCAGCTGTCCACGAAACAAGTAGTTCAATAGCTTGTTCTAATTCCACCACTAAATCATCCCGGATAACAATCCACGCCCACTCACGCACGCCTGAATTGCTATCATCAGCCAGCGGCCTGGCAAGTTCTAGTTTCTCTGCAAAGGAAAATGGTTGTTCACCGAGCAAATAACAAGCAAAAGTTCGGATAGTATCAGATTGATGAGCTTTTAATCTTTCAAACATCTTAAAACCAAATTGCTGTTGCAATTCAGCTGAAATTAGTCGGTGTTTTTTCGTAACGCCAAGCGATACCGGCAATGCCGGACAATTAAACTCAGGGAGTACGTTATTTAGCAAAATTTTTAGGTCAACAGACAAAAACTCCATAAGATTCGAAGCCTCTCTCTGGCCACTATTAAGCGCATCTATTGTTTCTTTTGAGATTTTTTTCATAACTTAAAGTCCAAACATTAGTTACTATAGTAAATTGCATTTAATTAATATTGAAGTTTGTTAAAAAATCCAATGGGTTGCCTCAGCTCTAAGGGCTTCGCAATGACAGCTTTGTTATAAGCCTTTTCGTCATTGCTGCTGAGTGCTTTTCACAAGATTTTCTGTCATTGCGAGCGCAGGCGAAGCAATCCATTGAACGT
Organism: uncultured Rickettsiaceae bacterium; assembly: GCA_905479865.1. Lineage (GTDB taxonomy): Bacteria > Pseudomonadota > Alphaproteobacteria > Rickettsiales > Rickettsiaceae > Megaera_A. The sequence continues at coordinate 29,799 of CAJQOD010000017.1, forward strand.
CTTTGCAGGAATGCCATAAACAAAAATATATATGATTTTTACGCACTTAATTGCCAATATCTGATATTAACTATCCCTTAAAACTGCTCCAAATTTCTGCTCCATACCATCAATGATTGCTTTGTTTACAGTGTCAATATCTTCTTCAACTAAAGTTTTGTTATTATCCTGAATATTAACAGAGAGTGCTACTGATTTTTTACCGGCTTCTATCTTTTCACCGCAATAAATATCGAATAAATGCACTGACTTAACCAGGTTTTTATCAGTATTTTTAATAAAATTTAGAAGCTCGCCAACTGGTTGATCTGTATCAATTACAAACGCATAGTCACGAGTAATCATTTGATAATCAGATACATTGAGCTCCACCTTTTTTCCGTATTTTTCTTTACTAAAAGGCAGGTTAGATATATTGATCTCAAAAGCCATCACATCAATATCAATCTCGAATTGCTTCAAAATCGAAGGATGCACCTGGCCAAAATATCCGAGAATATTTTTGCCCAAACAAATGCTTGCAGCTCTGGTTGGGTGATAATAATTCGGAGCATTATTCCTGATTTGGCACTTATTAATATCAAGACCGGCCAATGCAAGTATACTTGCAACATCTGCCTTAACATCAAATACATCAAACAGACGGCAATTGCCATGACTATTCTTAAGAGAGTTAGCACCGGTTCTGATACCACTGGCACTAGTGATCACCTCATCACCGGCATTCTCAAAAACAGGACCAACTTCAAATAAAGACAGATCATAAAAGGATCGATTAATATTATTATTAGCAATGCGCAGCAAATTCGGCAAAATCGATGGTCGCATATAATCAAGGTCTGAGCTGATCGGATTTTGCAAAGTTAGCTCTTCTTTTACTTCAGAAAACAACTTAGCCTTTTGGCTATCCATAAATGACCAGGTTACAACTTCAGTATAACCAGTACTTGCAAGTAAACGTTTTATATCAGAAATGCGCCTCTGATTGCGCGGAATAATTCGTGAAATGCTAACAGGTGGCAAAGGATTTTCCGGAAGTTTGTCATATCCATAAATACGTACGATTTCTTCAATAATATCTTCTTTTATTGAAACATCATAACGCCAACTGGGAATAATAATATTTATAGATTTTGCTTCTATTTTACATGCAAAACCAAGCCTGTTCAATATATCACAAATTTCCTCAGCAGGTAGTATAATATTTGTCCGCGATTGCAAGAAATCCAGTGGAAAGTCTATAGTTCTAACCGGCAATTCTGAATTTCCAGCACTAACTAATTTGGAAGGAATACCGCCGCAAATAGATACTATAAGATCAGTTGCAAAATCCAGTGCTTTCAAAGTAAATTCCCGATCTACATTGCGTTCAAAACGATATCTTGAATCAGTATCAACCATTATGCGTCGACCACTTTTTGCAATATGCTCAGCGTTAAAACTCGCAGCTTCCAGTATAACCCGCCGAGTATCCTGATCGCAGGCACTATTTTCACCGCCGATAATGCCGGCAAGGCAATGTATTTCCTGTGCATCCCGAATTACTATATCACCTGCTTTTAAAACATATTCCTTGTCATTTAGTGCTTTAAACGCAGCATCCTCGACAAGAGTATCAACGATAAGCCCAGAATTGATTTTATCTGCATCATAAGCATGCATTGGCTGACCAAAACTATATGAAATATAATTAGTCACATCCACTAATGGCGAGATTGAACCAATGCCAACATTTTCAAGCAGCTTTTTTAACCATTCCGGTGACTCTTTGTTATTCAAATCCTTAATTTCCCTGATAGCAAATAACGGGCAAGCCTCACTGTCCTTTACACTTAAGCTATAATTGGTTTCAAATTTCTCAGCAATTACAGGGATTTCAAGCTTTTTCAGCCTGCCAAGACCGGATGCCGCCAGATCACGTGCAATGCCATAAACTCCAAGCGCATCTGCCCGATTCGGGGTAATATTTATGTGAATGACCGGATCATCAGCACCGAGATATTTTGCAACCGCATCACCAATAACTGCGTTTGATGGAAGCTCAATGATGCCGCTTGAATCTCCGCCGAGGCCAAGTTCATCCAAAGAACACATCATACCAGAGCTTTCCACACCTCGTATTTTAGACTTTTTAATCCTGAAATTGCCGTTTGGGATTAATGTACCGACTTTTGCAAGCACCACTTTGATGCCTTCTCTGGCATTTGAAGCTCCGCAAACAATTTGTAATATTTCTGATTTCGTCTGTACCTTGCATAATTTTAACTTATCGGCATCCGGGTGTAGCTCCACTCCTAAAATTCCAGCAACCTCAAAAGCCGCCAAATCAGCTGCGCGATCTTCAACATCCTCTACTTCCAGACCATTCATAGTCAGAGTATTTGCGATCTGTTCCAAACTTGCGTCAGTATCTAAAAATTGCTTAAGCCATGATATGGTAAATCTCATCGCGCAAGTCCTCCTGCAAGTGTTGGTATATCAAGCGCATCAAAATTATAGTGATTCAACCAGCGTATATCACCTTCAAAAAACCCGCGTAAATCACGAATGCCATATTTTAGCATAGCAAAACGCTCTACCCCAAGACCAAAGGCAAAACCTTGATATTCCTCAGGATCTATATTAACATTGCGTAGCACATTAGGGTGTACCATTCCACAACCTAGAACTTCAAGCCATTTATCATCCTTGTGCATTCTGATATCAACTTCGGCCGATGGCTCTGTAAACGGGAAAAAACTTGGCCGGAATTGCACTTCTATATTTGGTTGCTCGAAAAAGGTGCGGATAAAATCAATAATCACATGCTTCAAATGTCCCATATGAATATTCTTACCAATCACCAGCCCTTCAATCTGATGAAACATGGGAGTATGCGTCAGGTCAGAATCAGAACGATAAGTTCTGCCGGGCGCAATAAACCTGTATGGCGGCTTTTCATTTTGCATTGTCCGGATTTGAATCGGCGATGTATGTGTTCTAAGCAATTTAGTATCCTCATCCGTCTTTTTCAGGTAGAATGTATCGTGCATTTGCCGTGCAGGATGGTTCTCGTCAATATTCAAAGCGGTGAAATTATACCAGTCATTTTCAATACTTGGCCCGTCTTTAATATCAAAACCATATTTGGCAAACACCTGAATCATCTCATCCATACATTGTGTAATCGGATGAATACTACCAGCACTCCTTGGCCTTGCTGGAATTGTCAAATCCAGTTTTTCCGATGCAAAACGCTCCTTAAGCTCTTCCTGCTCAATCACCAATACCTGCTCATCAATGGCAACTTGAATCTGCTGCTTGACCTGATTAATCTTCTGACCCAATTCCTTACGCTCTTCAGGTAAAGCCTTACCAAGCTTCTTCATTTCCTGATTGATCAAACTGGATTTTCCAAGAAATTCAACTTTAACATCCTGCAATCCCCTGGAAGTTTTAGTGGAATTAACTTTCTCAAGTGCCGACTGTAATATTTGCTCTAACATAATACTTTGCTTATAGCTATTTTTATCAGTCGCAAGGATAATTGATTTTGGCAGGAATTACAAGAATGGAGGTAGGATTAATTATTGATCAATAATTGCAATTTAGATATGGCTTGCTCAAGTAATTTTTTATCTAGTTTAATAATCTTTTTAGCACTACGCACCTTCCAGTCAAGAGAACGAACTTGATCGCATAATATTACCCCGGAAATATTGTTAAAATTAACTTTAATTTCAAATGGGTAACCTTTCACCTGGCTGGTAATCGGCATAAAAATAGCCAAACCGGTTTTGGCATTATATTTCTTGGGGGAGATAGTTAAAGCCGGTCTGGTTTTGGTGATTTCCCGACCTTTCTGCGGTTCAAAATCAAGCCACACTACATCACCACGATCAGGGATATATCTTACCATGATTCATTACCAAAAATATTGTCATCATCAAGCAATTCATGTTGACAATTAGCTTTAGTAATACGCTCTAACAACATATCCAATTCAGAATATGATTTACTGATAAGCAAATTATTGTTTTCAGCACTGACTTCAACTTCTGAACCTGAATGTAAATTTAATTTTTTAGCTAATTTTTGAGGAATTCTAATGCCAAGACTATTACCCCATTTTTGTATTTGAGTATGCATATTAAATAACCCGATTATTTATTTGTATAAACAAGTATATACTAAATAGAATATAATACAATATAATCATTAAAATAATTCATCTAAAACCAGTTGCAATGCAACCCGGCAAGCCTGCCTCCTAACCTCTGCGCGGTTTCCTGTAAAATGATGTGTAAAGCTTTCTACGCTGCCAGAACTTGCCACCCCGAAGCACACCATGCCGACCGGCTTTTGAGCTGTGCCGCCGCCAGGCCCTGCAATTCCGGTAATTGAAATAGCGATGTCACTTGCAGCAATTTTTCTACTTCCCATAGCCATTTCTTTAGCTACTTCTTCTGATACTGCGCCAAATTTTTCTAATGTTTCCTGCTTTACAGATAAAAGTTTCATTTTGGCTGTATTGGAATAACTCACTATACCGGTAGAAAAATATTCTGAAGAACCTGAAATAGCTGTCAGGCAAGCAGCAAGCATTCCGCCCGTACATGATTCAGCAGTAGAGATTGTTACGCCGGGTTCGATATTATCTTTAATTTGCCTAACAAGCTTTATAAGCTCTTTATCCTGCATAAAAATCCAATATAAAAAATACTATAACGTAATGCACAACAACGGCAAATATTGCAGCTGCAACATCATCTACCATAACACCCCATGCTCCTTTGATATTTTGATCGAGCCAGTTAATCGGCCAGGGCTTGACTATGTCAAATAGGCGAAACAAAATGAATGGTAGTAAGAAGAGACATATAAAATCTATAATTGTCGCATCAAAATACTCAGGTAATTTTGTTCCAAAGGCAAGAATTACAGAAAAAGAGCCGAGAATAATAACCAGCATCTGTCCGACTACTTCATCTATCACTATTTCTTTTGGATCCTGCTCTTTGGAGTCCTGTATGTAGATGGAAGTGAAATATATACCTAGACCAAACAACAATAACGTAGCTAGTAATTCTATTGCAATTAACGTAATAATTTGCTGCTCAGCTACGCCAAACCCCTCTATATGAAAAACAATCTGGTTATTTAGAGTAAAATGCATTATGATGTAACATAATGGAAAGGCTATAAGAGACCCAAAAGTGCCTGGTGCATATTTGATTTTTCCGATATAACAGACTGTCGCAAAGAATTCCGCAACTTTTTTGTGCATATTCATAGAGCAAATATATTTTAAGTATGCTTAATTACAAAAAATAAATAATATGGTATTTACTTAATCTAAAAAGCTTCATACAAAGCTTCGTAACTTAAATGATAAACTAAAGGTAATGTTATGGCAAAAGAAATCAATGACAGTGAATTTGAAAAAGAAGTCATAAACTCAAAAGAACCTGTACTAATCGATTTTTGGGCTGAGTGGTGCGGACCTTGCAAGATGCTAACTCCGATCATTGATCAATTATCGGAAGAAATGCAAGACACCATAAAAATAGTCAAAATGAATATTGATGAAAATCCTGACTCACCATCAACACTTGGCATACGTAGTATTCCGACTTTGATGATATTCAAAAATGGTAAGCAGGTTGCATCAAAGGTTGGCGCACATCCTAAAAATACTCTTGAGAAGTGGATAAACTCATCTCTATAGATGCCTGCTTTAAATTTTGGATTTAATTTTGAAAATTTAAATTCCTTGTCCGGTCTTGCCAGACTTGATAAGAGTTTTTTGCGATATCTGGGCGAGTATGATCCAGCTCTATGTACAAAATTGCAGTCCTATAGAGAGACAAATCTTGCCGGCATAGAGAAGCAAGAATATTCTAAATTTCTAATTCAGCTAGCTCCCATTCTCGATGATTTCATTTCTGAGCTTTTTAATATTACCGAGGAAAATTTAGCCGCAAAAAAAGAGCATGAGAAATTTAACGCCATATATGAATGCAGGCGCAAATTTATTCAGCGCTACGTGCTTAAGAAATATCCAAAAAAAGCTCTGACAGCTCTGGATTTTAAGCATATTTCTTATGAATTAAAAAATCTGCTAGGTATAATTACTGAACAATCCATATCAGAATCCGTATTAAGCTGGCAGGCAGACCCTGAGAAATACAGCAAACAGCTTGATATAGCTGCTATGTATTGCGCCTTTATGGTGCATAACCATAGCTCTCTGATGTTATTTGATGTACCTATGCCGAAAGAGCATATCAGGAGGCGTAGGATCGAACAACTAAGGCAAAACATTCATCTGGGCTTTGACTATCAGGATCAGGAACAGTCCCTGGATAAAGCAGCAGCACATGCCAAATATTGCATCTATTGCCACGTGCAGGAGAAAGATTCCTGCTCGTATGGCATACCCGAATCAGACAAAAAAGGCTGCCCTTTGAAACAAAAAATATCAGAGATGAATTTGCTAAAAGCTCAAGGATTCAATATTGCCGCCCTTGGCGTCATTGTACTTGACAATCCGCTGGTAGCAGCGACCGGACACCGCATCTGTAATGATTGTATGCAAAGCTGTATCTACCAAAAACAAGACCCGGTAAACATTCCTCTGGTAGAGTCAAATATTTTAGAGCAGGTATTATCTCTGCCATGGGGAACAGAGATTTACTTGCTCCTGAGTAAATGGAATCCACTTAATATAGATGCTCCGCTACCAAAACCTACAAGCGGATATAATATCTTAATAGCAGGACTTGGACCTGCCGGTTTTGCTCTTTCACATTATTTATTAAATGAAGGACACAATATAACAGCAATTGACGGCCTAAAAATTTCCCCTCTGCATTTTGATATAAAACAGCCTGTCAAATATTGGCAGGATGTTAAACTTGCCCTGTCAGAAAAAACTCCACAAGGATTTGGCGGAGTCGCAGAATATGGCATCACTAACCGTTGGGATAAAAATAATTTGAGTCTGGTGCGCCTGATGCTGGAAAGACGAAACACCTTTAAAATGCACGGAGGTGTCAGACTTGGTAGTAACATCACCTGGGCGCAAGCATTCGATGCAGGTTTTGACCATATCGCCCTATGCCTTGGAGCTGGCAGACCACGCTTTATGAACTCACCTGATTATTTTGCTAAAGGCGTCAGAAGTGCCGCCGATTTTCTGATGAACCTGCAACAGGGAGGCAGTTATATTCCAGGAAGCAATAGTAATCTGTTAATACGTATGCCCTCTGTGGTAATTGGTTGCGGGTTGACTGCCATAGATAGTGCCGTCCAGCTGCTTCATTACTACCCCGTGCAGGTAGAAAAATTCTATAGAAAATGGATAAAGCAGGATAATCCGGCGCAAGATTTAAATGATGAGGATAAAGAGATCGCCAAAGAATTTATCACACATGCAAAACTATTTCAGGCGGCTAAAAATGATGCTGAGAAATTGCAGATACTCGATCAAATCGGCGGCGTAACTATTTGCTATCGCAAAACCATCAAGGAATCTCCGGCCTACCGGCTTAACTGCGAAGAAATCGAGCATGCGATGGCTATTGGTGTGAGATTTGAGGAACTATTAATACCAGAAACTGTACACGCTGATAGATATGGTTCAGCAAAAGCCATAACTTTTTTTAGGGATAAGCTGATTGAAGCAAAATCTATATTAGTGGCAATCGGCACAGAGAGTAATGAGTTTCAGGATATTGATAATTTAGACGAGAATCAGTCTGATATCTTCAAAAGCAAAGATAGCAAAATTAGTTATTTTGGTGATTGTAATCAAAAATATGCAGGCAGCGTTGTTGCGGCTCTAGCTAGTGCCAAGAATGGCTATCAGGTAATTTCAAAATCTCTTGCTTACGCAGCTCCTAAAACGCTTAAAGCTATAGATAATAAACTAAAAAGCCATGTACACAGGGTAAATATTTTATCTGATCATATAGTGGAAGTTATTATTCATTCGCCGTTTTGCGCGCAGAATTTTCAGCCGGGTCAATTTTTCAGATTACAAAACCATTCCAGTGATTCAAGTCAGATGATGGAGCCGCTTGCTCTTACCGGCGCTCATGTAGATAAAAAAACTAACCTTATATCCTTGATTGTTCTGGAAGTTGGTAAGTCAAGCCGTCTATGTAGAAAACTCCAGGCAGGCCAGGAAGTAGTATTAATGGGACCAACAGGAATTCCCACCAAGCTTGCCAGAGATAAAAGAGTTGTATTAATCGGCAGTGGTCTTGGCAATGCTGTTTTAATGCCGATCGCCGAAGGATTAAAAGAAAATAATTGTCATGTTACCTACTTTGCCGGCTATAGAAAACCCGAAGACAGGTTCTATCAGGAGCGAATCAAGCAGGCATCTGATCAAGTAATTTGGACTTGTGAAAAAGAACGGCTTTCTACTTACAAAGACAATGACTTAAGCATTAAAGGGAATATTATTGACGGGATTATACATGCACAAAAAGCAGGACTAATCGATAAAATAGATCAAATCATCTGCATAGGCTCAGATCACATGATGCAGGCAGTAGCTTCCAGAAAACAGGAGTTATTTGGTAACACTGAAATGATTTGCAGCATTAACTCGCCTATGCAGTGCATGATGAAAGGAATATGTGGGCAATGCGTACAAAAAATTAATGACGAAAGAGGCTATATCTTCTCCTGCGCCTGCCAGGATCAGAATGCAGATATAATTGATTTTGACGCATTGAACAACCGCCTGCGACAGAATTCTTTATTAGAAAAAAGTCTGTGGTAAGTACAGTTTGAAGTCATTGTACCATGGCAAAGATATAGATAAAATTTTTACTCTGTTGTAAATGGAAATTCAGATTTTTTCTTAACACCCAAGACCATACCCAAGTTGTTAGTGAAAATTAGTTTTGCTTGAAAGTTTATTATTTTTACGCCTAGCAATGGCTTTTTGTAGATAGGGAAATGTTGAGAAAATCATAAAGATTAGTAGACCAGACTTCAAAATGCCACTTACTATTTTCGTAGTATCATTAAAATTTATTGTGGGAATTGCTGCCCCCAGTATAGCAAGCATTGTATAGGAGAGTACTACTGAACCAATATGATATACGGAAAACATTCCGGGTACATAGTGCCATTTGGAAATACTTCTTAGCGATAGGCCATAGCCAATCAGTATACCTACGGAAGCAACGAGCATAGATGAATAACTATCTTCGTCTGTTGTGATGAAGTAAATAACAAAAGTTGCTATTACAAGCCCCCAATAGCTCAATACTTTACCATTAAACCAGCTGCGTACAACTGATTGAGTTATATTTAACTTCCACCATAATAAGATTATAAGTCCAAAACATAGACCTGCTATTACATCTGCAACACTATGAACTCCGAGATAAACTCTTGAACTCATAATTAAGGCCACAACGATAATAGCTAGCCATCTAAGATACATGTTGTTCCATCTTAGATAACATATACCCCAGAATATGACTGCCACTTGAACGTCGCCACTAGGGAAACCTAACATCGATTCAACAGGCACCAGATGTAAATCTTCATTCGGCCTTAAGATTGCAAAATTGTTTTTTAGAATGAGATTAATAATAGTTGCAAAGGGTACAAGAAATCCAAGATGGGCGAAAGTCCAGTCTCCTGGCTTTAACCAATAGCCAATAGCTATGGTTGATACATAAAATACTTCACTTGCCAGAAATGGTAATAAAATAAAAAATTCAGTCAGATGCTGATATCTTAAATGTAAAATCCACTCTGAATCAATCATGTTCTTTAGTATAATTTATTCGTATTTAAATACTAGGCTACAGGAAAATTATAATTTAGACTAATTATTAATTACTATGTTGAAGCAAAAAGATTTTTATGCTTTACAGATACCTACCCCTAATTTAAATTTGAGTACTCTCCACTTATGCCTTTTCTGACTGATAAGAAGATGGCTCATTCAATGAAAACTCAAAAATAAAAACTCGTAATCTGAACTAGAAACACTATAATGATGTTAGAAGAACTGTTAATTTCAACACATCATGTATAAAAAAATTCTATATTCACCACTTGCCAGCCTAGTTTTTTTGGTGTTAAGCAGCTCTTTTTTTATGACTTTCATTACTGTCAGACTAAACACCATAAATATACCAGAAAGTATTGTCGGTTATATTCATTCAGCATTTTATGGCGGTATGCTTATAGGTGCCATAAAAAGCGAAGGGTTAATTAATCGAGTTGGCCATATTAGGGCTTTTGCATCTTTTTCCAGCGTAATAACCATTACTATCATTTTACAGGCTTTTTATCCAAATCCGAATATCTGGATAGTTTTTAGATTTTTTGCCGGATTATCCGTAGCTGCTTCATACGTTATCATAGAAAGTTGGCTACTGGCACAATCAAATAAAAAAACTAAGGGAAAAATTCTTTCGCTATATATGCTTTGTCTTTATTCATCGCAAACTGTCAGTCAGTTTTTTCTGGATGTTATTGACATACAAACCGTAGAGCCATTCCTGTTAGCAGCCATGCTGTCTTCTCTGGCCATAATTCCGTCATCAGTAACTTATATGCAAACACCAGAAATAGAAACAACACATAAAATCAGCATATTAAAATATTTTAATACTTCTCCTTTTGGTTTTATGGGTTGTGTGGTTTCCGGATTAATGCTCGGTTCAATATATAGTTTTTTGCCTAACTATGCCCAAGATAATAATCTATCCGTTTCAGCAGTACTTGGTATAACTATTGCTGGTGGGTTTTGCCTGCAATGGCCTATAGGGAAAATGTCTGACATGTTTGATAGAGCAAAAATATTAACCCTTATCTCACTGATTATTATATTAACATGTATTTTAATTTTATTAGTATCACCGCATCATGTATGGGTATATATCTTTTCCTTTATCCTCGGCGGCCTGTCTTTTACAATTTATCCGGTAAGTATCGCACAGGTTTGTGATCACCTCGAACACGGAAACATCGTGAATATTACAGGAGCTTTATTGTTTGCTTATGGAGTAGGTGCTATTTTAGGTACGCCAATAGTAGCATTATTAATTGAGAACTTTTCATCATCAGCCATTTTTTATTATATTTCTTGTATTTCCTTGTTTTTATTTTTATTTGGACTATATACGATAATAAGAGTAAAACCGGTATTGCAGGAAGATCAGGTTGAATTTGTTGCAATGCCTAGAGCAACACCAATAGCAAGTAATTTGGATCCGAGAGCATAAATAAAAAGCTTTGTTGCATTCCTAATTTAATTCTTCAAAAATTTTATAGCGGACTAAATTAATTTTGATACGCTAGCCTTCACTCACTAAATTTATAGGGTCGATCCTTATTATCTAAATATTCGATTACTTCGTGATTATCCTCGGCAACTTCAATATAGTTAACGTAAGTGCTAGCCTGAAAATGACCGTTAACCGCACGTTTTTCCAGCCTGGCTGCCTCAATTTCTGCCATCTCAATACCGCTTGCCTTAGCAATAGCATGAATGACTTCCACAACATCTGCAAGCTCGGTAGTCAGGCTTTCTTTCGTAACAGCATCTGACACTTCATTTGCCTCTTCAACAATTTTATTTTTTAATTGCATCACGTACTCTTCATCACAAAGCTGCTTACTGTTGATAGTAACTCCTTCTCTAATCATACGCTCAGGTAATTTACTCCTGATAAGTTTGTCAAATTGATATCTCTTCATAACTATAGCTTACTTTTTATCAGTTTTATCGTATCTTCCGTGCCGTATAGCTTAAAGAAAGATCCCAGGCGTGGCCCTTGAGTCTGTCCTAGCAAGATTTGATATAATTCTTTAAAGAAATCACGCAGATTTTCATAACCGGCTTCCCGGCCGATAGCATAGATTTCATTTTGAATTTCTTCACCGGTTTCTTTGCCTGATAATTTTGATAACATTTCAGAAATCTGTCTAAGCAGCTCTTTATGCTTATTAGTTGGCTCAAGATATGATTTAGTGCTTTTGACAAAATCATTATAATAATTAACTGCAAAACCGGTCAGATGATCAAGATATGGTGCATTCTCCGGAGTAGCTTCCGGGGCATACTTACTAATAAATCCCCAAAGCACAGATTTATCTTCAGGGTTACATACGGATGCCAGGTTCAGAAGCAGGCTAAAGCTGATACCATAAGTATCTATCACCGGAACACTGGCATGGTGAATATGAAATACCGGATTAAGCAGTTTCTTTTGCACATCCTCTTCCGCATGATATTTTTTATTAAAAGTCAGATACTCATCAACGCTTTTAGGAAGCACATCAAAATGCAAACGCTTGGCTTTTGTTGGCGACTGATACATAAATAAGCTCATGCTTTCAATTGGCGCATAGTGCATCCATTCATCCACACTGATGCTGTTGCCTTTGGATTTTGAAATCTTGGCACCCTCTTCGTCTAAAAAAAGCTCATAGAAGAACTGCACAGGCGGCGTTCCACCTAATATTTTACATATTTTACTATATATTTCCGCATTCGGCCTATGGTCTTTACCATACATTTCATAATCAACACCAAGTGCTGCCCAGCGCATACCAAAATCCGGCTTCCACTGTAATTTACAATGACCGCCAGTCACGGGAACAGTAACAAGTTCATCTGCTTCATTTCTATATGAAATACTTCCTGCCTCGCAATCTATTTTTTCAACCGGCACCTGCAGGACTATGCCGGTATCTGGACAAATCGGCATAAACGGAGAATAAGTTTTGCGACGCTCCTCGCGAAAAGTCGGTAGCATCAAATTCATTATATCATCATATTTCTCAAGAGCTTTGAGCATCATATAATCAAACTTGCCGGATTTATAATGTTCGGTCGCACTATAGAAACTATATTCGAATCCAAAGCGATCCAAAAATGATCTTAATTTTGCATTCATATAATGACCAAAGCTTTCCTTTTCACCAAAGGGGTCTGGTATTTCTGTCAGTGGTTTGCCTAAATGTTCTGCTATCATTTCCTGATTTGGAAGATTATCGGGTATTTTACGCAGACCATCCATATCATCAGAAAAACATATTAGCCTGGTTGGAATATCACAAATCTGTTTAAATGCCTCACGTACCATAGTAGTTCTGGCAACCTCGGCAAAAGTGCCAATATGCGGCAAACCCGATGGACCATAGCCGGTTTCGAATAATACATGGCCTTTTTCAGGAGTTTTACCACCGATTTTGTCATAAATTCTTTTTGCCTCTACAAACGGCCAGGCTTTTGAACTTGCCAGATCATCGAAATTTATTGTCATAATTTAAATACAAGTTTAGGATAAGAAATGGATTGGAGTAATATTATGATGATATCAGATTTATGTCAACGAAACTAAAGAATCCATACATCTTGCTACTACTACTTTCAAGTGCTAGCCTGCTATTTGCTTACTTTGTTGAATATATAATGCATCTTGCTGCCTGCCCATTATGCATATACCAACGATTCCCATATCTGATATTTATTATGCTCTCCATAATTTCCCTATCTAGTTCCAGGAATTATAGCAAATATTATGTTATCACAGCCATATTCGCATCCCTGCTTGCTGGCTATCATACAGGTATTGAAAGAGGAATATTTGAACTATCGGGCTTCTGCACTCCTCTAGTTTCCATCAGTGATAATGTATCGGTGGATGACTTCAAAAAAATGCTCTACAATGAGCAAATCGGCATGTGCAACAAACCGGCTCTGGTGATTTTTAGCTTGTCGATGACGGAGTGGAATTTGCTTTTAAACCTGGCTCTGCTTACAATATTTATCAAGCTCAAAAATTATAGAGGAATTATTTAATGCCAAAGCCGTATTTCGAGGATAAAAACAGGAAGATTCAAGAAATCATTATGGTTGACCATGCCGGCGAGTATGGTGCGCAGCGTATCTACCAGGGACAGTTGGAGCATACAAAGGATGTTAAGTCAAAGATTCTGATCCAAAGTATGCTAGAGCAAGAATTGGAACATCTGGAATATTTTAATAATCAAATAAAGGCAGGTGCTGCACGCCCTACTGCTTTAATGCCTCTATGGAATATTTTTGGATATGGCCTTGGTACACTCAGTGCCAGATTGGGATCACAAACTGCAATGCTGGTTACCGAGAATGTTGAAAAAGTGATAGTGGAACATTACCAGGAACAGATAGATTATCTTGAAAAAACAGACAGGAAAAATCCATTGCTAAAAAAAATCAGAAAATTTAAACAAGACGAAGCCGATCACATTCACATTGCTGTTGATAATGAAAGTCAAGATGCAAAATTTCATGGCTTGCTATCTGGACTAGTTCGCTGCATTTGCCGGTCAGCAATTTTTATATCCAAGAAAATATAGGTTAGTTATGCGGTTATTATTAATGCGCCACGCAGAAACAGAAAAAACAAAAGGTAATAATGATTTTGAACGCCTTCTTACTGAACACGGAAAACTGGAAGCTGCTGCTGCTGCCAGGTTTTTACACGAATATCAGATAGATAAAATGCTTGTTTCTTATGCAAAGCGAACTATGCAAACATCTAGTATCATTCAAGAACAAGTGACTCCTGCAGATATGGAAATCGTTACAGAATTATACAACAGCGACCAGGATATGATTATCAATCTCCTTAGCTCTCAGGAAGATCATAATAAACATATTCTGGTCGTTGGACACAACCCGCTTATCTATGATGTTGCTTTAACACTAGCTGAGCGCAACTCGGCAAAATATGAACTCTTAATTGACACTGTAATGCCAACTGGCAGAGTAATAGTAATAGATTTTCCAACAATTGATAGCTGGAAAGATATTCATAATGCTAAAGGTGCTATTACTGAAGTGTTTACGCCAGATATTATGTCTGATTAATATCATTTCTTACTAATAACTCATACAATAGCCAGGAGGTGGTCGAAGTGATAGTTATAGTTATTGCCAAAATTAACTGATTATCATCTGGTAAGTAGGCTGCAAACGCAGCAAGCACAGCCGCGCCACTGACCTGCATAAATCCGTATAATGCTCCTGCATATCCTGCAATATCACCAAAAGGTGAAAATGCAGTAGCAAATGCGTTTGGCCAGATAAATGTTGATCCGAAGAATAACAACACTACCGGAATCATTATATACCATATATTCATACCGGCTAAGTAATACCCAAGGATCATCACTATTCCTGAAATAATCATACTCCCCCAACCAATACGAAGCATTGCGGTCATGCCCCATGTTTTTACTAACCTACCATTAATAAATCCAGCAAGTCCATAGGATATCCCGCCGCAGATAAATGTAAGCCAACCAAATTCCATTGGTGAAATACCTAGCCTATCAATCAGCAAAACAGGACCAACAACGAACCAGGAAAAGAATGCACCATAGGTCAAAAAAGTTCCACAGGTCATACCCATAAAAGTAGGGCTACGTAGCAAAATTAAATATTTGCTAACAACAAATTTCATTTTCAGCTTTGAAATGTGATAGCTGGTATTTGTTTCTCTAAAGCCAAAAATAACACCGAATAATGCCATAATGGAATAGATCGTCATAAAAACAAAACTTGCATACCAACCAAAATATTGTTGCAAATAACCGCCTATCAACGGTGCTGTTGGAATAACAAACATGACTGCTATAACCAGATAGGAACTATACTGCGCCAGCTCCTCTTTGCTAAAGGAGTCACGAAATACCGAGCGCCACAAACTCGCACACGCACCAGCACCGATACCCTGTACAAGTCTGCCAAATATTACGAGAGCTATATTGACTGTCATGGCACAAACAATACTGCCAATCAGCATTATCAATAAACCAAAAATCATTGGTGGTTTACGCCCTATACCTTCTGATAATAGTCCATAAACTAACTGGGAAACAGCAACTCCAAACATATAAATAGACATGCTCCACTGGACACTATCCATTGAAGCTTCCAAATCTCTAGACATGGCAGGTAGACTTGGTGCATAAATATCTGCAGCAAACTGCGTCAGACACGCTGCCATAATTAATACAGAGAACAAAGTACTCCTTGAGTTCATATCTATACCCATAAATGTCTGGTTTCCTTTTAGTTCTATAGCATCAGCCAGTTGCTAATGCAACCGTTTAGTATGTTGAAATGTTATAATAGATTGCCACGCTATGCTCGCAATGACAGGTTTTTTGAGAAATCTTTTTTCATTGTGAAGGAGCAATAGCGACTGCAGCAATCCATTTAAACCCCTGAACCAAGATAAATTGTTTTAGCTTAACGACAGCATTCTGTATAGAAAATAAAACGCTTTTCATAACAGTTTTGCTAAAATAACAACTCCTCAAAAAACACTTAGCGTAAAGTCTAACATGGTGTATATTAGCTAAAAGCTTAGTGTTAAATTATGAATCCTCTACAACTAAAAGCTTCTGACCCCGAAATTTCTACCTGGGTATCAGCATCTGCAGGTACAGGTAAAACCAAAATTCTTACCGATCGCGTTTTGCGTCTGCTCTTGGAAAATTCTGCTTTTAATAAGATATTATGTCTCACTTTTACCAATGCAGCAGCTGGAGAAATGCAAGAAAGGATCGCTGCATCTCTTGCAAAATGGTCCAAAGCAAATGATTCTGAGCTTAGAGATGATCTTTACAGAACACTTGGTCGCAGGAGCAGTTCAAGTGAGTTTACAAAAGCCAGGCAATTATACGAATTATATTTAAGGTCCAATGAGCGAATAAACGTTCAGACCATACATGCTTTTTGTCAGACTTTGCTTAAGAAATTTCCATTAGAAGCCGGCATTTCTCCCAGTTTTAAAATTATCGATGAAACTAAATCATATTCCATATTACAGCAGATAAAAAAAAGCCTTTTAAGCAGAGCAGACTTAGAGCCTATCAATAACTATTTGACAGCTAACTTTCACGAAATAACCATAGATGAAATTTTAACTGAGATCGTAAAGAGAAAAACAAATTTCTCAAATAATGTAAGTAAGATTAATAATATATATGATGAATCACAGAAGATAATTGCAAAACTTCAAAAGAATGAAGACCAGAATTACCAATCTATTCTGCAACATCCTGTTGTTCAAAATATCGCAGGTTTTGATCTCTCTGCTACGCAAGTGAAAAAATTCTTCCTGAATCAGGATGGGCAAAAAAAGAAACGTATAGTCTCGCAGAAAATAGCCAAGCCCGAATCAAGTCTCCATGACGATTTAGAGCAAATACAACATCAAATCTATTTGCTCGATCAGGCCGAGCGCAGCAGGCATCTTGAACATTATTCAAGCTTACTCTCAATACTTAGCACCAGCATTATTGAAGCTTACGAAGCTTATAAATCCAGCAAGGGACTACTGGATTACGACGATCTGATCATCTATGCAGGCAGGTTGCTTAAATCAAGCAGTGCTAAAGAATGGGTGCTTTATAAGCTTGATGGTGGAATTGATCATTTACTAGTCGATGAAGCTCAGGATACCAGTGCTGCTCAATGGCAAATTATCGAAGCTATAATAGAAGAATTCTATGCAGGTGATTCTGCGGACAAGGAAAAGAATCGTACAGTATTCGTAGTTGGCGACGAGAAGCAGTCCATATTCAGCTTTCAGGGAGCTGATGTTGCATCATTTGCCCGAATGAACAAATTATTAAAACAGAAAATGATCTCTGGAGGCAAGAAATTTAAAAATATCAACCTTGAAATATCCTATCGTTCTGCAAAAGAAATCCTTGAAGTTGTACATCAGGTTTTTGACAGAATCAGCAATCAAATGCCGGATTTATTCACTGCTCCCCTAACGCAGCTAAACCCCTTTAGAACAAACCATTCAGGCAGTGTTGAGTTATGGCCCCTGTGCATATCTGATAAAACTGACGAGGATTTTTGGAAAATAACTATGCATGATGACGATAATCGTTCTACCAAAACTGATCTTGCCCAAAAAATTAGTCACTACATAAAAAATCAAATTGCAAGTGCCAGAATCATTCCTGCAACGGGAAAATTGATTGCCTATAGCGATTTTATGATACTATTTCGCAAGCGGGATGAATTTACCTATGAGGTGATTAAAGCTCTAAAAAATGACAATATGGAAGTAGCCGGGCTTGATCGCATATCGCTTGAAGAAAACTTGGCCGTACTCGATTTATTGGCTATTGCTAAATTTGCGCTAAATACAGATGATGATTTAAACTTGGCATCACTGCTTAAATCACCACTGATTAACCTTACCGAAAAAGAGCTATACGATATTGCAACTTCAAGAGAAAAACTGTCTATTTGGAATTATATAAAATCACTTGCTTCTACTGACAAAAACTATCAGAATTTATATAATAAGCTCAAAGTTTTTATAGATTTATTTAACCGATCTAATGTCAGCAATTTTTTTCAGTATCTAGTGGATGTATTGGGTTATCGGGAAATACTGAACTCAGCCTGTGGCCTCAATAGCAATGACGCTATAGATGAATTATTATACGCCTGCAACGATTTTGCTTCTCAAAATGATATGTCCCTACAGAGCTTTATCTTCTGGCTTGAAAATTATAATACATCTATAAAACGCAATAGCAGCACTTCAGATAAAATCAGGATAATGACTTTACATGCTTCAAAAGGCCTGCAGGCTCCATTTGTAATTCTTTGCGATACTAATAGCATACCAACTGGCTCAGATCGATTCCTTTGGGATGCGAACGGCAAAACTCTATCTGCAAAAAACTCTTCTTATGTACCAGACTATTATAAAATATTGAAAGAACAGAAACAGAATAAAGAATACGCAGAATATTTAAGGCTTTTATATGTGGGAATGACAAGAGCTGAAGATCACTTAATCGTCTGCGGATATCAGGGCGGCAAAAATTTACCTGAGAACTGTTGGTATCAATTAGTACGCTCAGCCATGACAGAAATAGCTACCAAAAAAGAAGATGCAACTTTAGTTTATGGCCAGGCAGATGAAACACACACGGTTACAAAAGATAGAGAATCTGAGTTATCGAATATAGAGTTATTCACGCCCGGTGTGCAAAATAAAATCCCTAACTATCAGGAATCATATTCTTCCAAGATCATTGCATCACCTATATCTGCAAAAGACCCTCTTGGGTACGGATTAGTATTTCACAAAATATTGGAGGATTCTCTAAATGTAAAAGATTTGCGTATAATGAGCGCGCACCCACTCATTAAAACCCTGGATATTAAATCACAGAATCGCATACAATCCAGTATAGAGAAGATAGTTGCCAACAGGGAATTTAGCCAGCTGGTGCAAAAAGATATCAAAACGGAGATTACACTTGGCACACATACTAAAAGCGGTATACGAATTGGTAGAATTGATCTGATGGTAATTGATGTCAATGAAATTACTATTATTGACTATAAATCGGATATCTCACCTCCATCTGGCAATGAAGCTATCCCGGAAAATTATAGCCAGCAGCTACTTACATACAGAGAAATGACCAGAGAAATTTATCCAAACCGACTCATTCGCACGATAATTCTGTGGCTACAAAACGGCACTCTTCAAACAATTAATAATGAAAATAGGTACTAAACATGTTAACAGACTGGTTATTTGCAGCCCGTATTACTATGCATTGCCTTATAGGCTGTGTTATCGGCGAAGTTATCGGACTAACAATTGGCGTAACGTTACAGCTAAATCCTCTAACTACCATGGCCTTAGCGACAATTCTGGCTTTTATAACTGGAATGTTGCTGGCAATATTGTCTGTTGTTAAAAACCGCAAAACAACCTATATAATCGCGGCAAAAACCGTATGGCTCGGGGAAGTTGTGTCAATCACCGTAATGGAGATAGCAATGAATGCCATAGATTACTGGATTGGCGGAGTTGGCGCATCTTCTATTATGGATCCGATATTCTGGATAGGACTCGTACTTGCTATTCCAGCCGGTTATCTTGCTGCTCTGCCGGTGAATTATTGGCTGGTAAAAAAGCATTTAAAGAAATGCCACTAAAAGTCTGTAATAAACCTCAGGAATCAGGTATGTGACTATACTTAAACTAACTCATATATTTTGATCAAAAACGTTCTTTAGACAAACAATTCTACTCTATCATCCTATCTTTTCTGCTATATCTTTTTTAGCAAAATAACACTGGAAAATTTATAAATTCGATGCTATACCTATCGTGAACCAGACTACGGAGAGGTGGCCGAGTGGCTGAAGGCGCTCCCCTGCTAAGGGAGTATAGGGAGCAATCTCTATCGAGGGTTCGAATCCCTCTCTCTCCGCCATAAACTAAAATAATATAGAGTGCAAGGACATAAGCGAAGCGTACCTTGTAGTCTATATTATTTTAGTTTAAAGTAGAGGAATTATGAGAACCCGGTAAATAGGGTTCGAGGCACAGCCCGGCGAAGCCGCATCCCTCTCTCTCCGCCATTAATATAAAATTGGGACGAGTATCCGGCATGAGGGTTCGATCGCGTAGTGGTGCGGCGAAATGAAGTCGAGCCACATCCCTCTCTCCGCCATAGATCTAAAATGGAAACAAGGATAAGAACCCAGCAAGAAGGTTAGACTCGCAAGTCCAGTTTACGAGGCCGTTTTCTCTACCATGTGGAACAATTAGCATCGCCATATATCCTAAAAAAGTAAATAAAACTAACAGTATAACAGAAACACCCCGTATCAATCTATACGGTACCGTAACTTCCATTATTAGGGAATCGGATATGGGTTTTGTTGTAGATCTTCAAATTTATGCAAAACTCAGGATAGTAAATGTTCAATTGTTGACAATTTTTGTCAGCTGGCAGTTGCTTGGAATTTTCGCGTAAAACCCTTAAGCTCAAAACACCTCTTTTAAAACATTCGCATCTCCTGCTTAGATACAACACAATATAAATTTAACCTTATTACATATTACTTAATGATATATTTATGTATTACAGTTTTATTAATGTTGCTATAAACGAATATAAGTTAATATAATAAACACAAGATGATAAGATTATGAAAAAGATTTTCATTCCTAAGAAAAAAAGCGTAAATGCAAAAAAATTATTTTCCTCGTCTATCCTCACCGGACTCTTTCTCGTATCAACTACTACATACTATACAAATGTGGCAAATGCGCAAAGTTATAGTGCATTTAATGGTAATGAAACCTACAATGATGACCTAATAGCTAGCGACAATCAAGGACGTGGAATTGAGTTTACCAATTCAACAGGTACGTTTAATAAGACTGTAATAGCTAGTAATAACACAATTACTGGAATTGTATTTGATATTAACTCAAACGGCACTTTCAATGGTAATGTAACGGTTAATGATAACCAAGTTAGTGGGATTTTATTTGGTAGTAAATCAAACGGCACTTTCAATGCTGATGTAACGGTTAATGACAACACACAAAACGGAATTGCTTTTTTCAATTCAACAGGTACATTTAAAGGTGATGTAACAGCTAATAATAACACAGTTCGTGGGATTTTTTTTAACGACAACTCAAATGGTACGTTCAATGCTAATGTAACAACTCGTAATAATGTCACTGGAATTCAGTTTGGTAGCAACTCAACAGGTATATTCAATGGTGATGTAACAGCTAATGACAACACCCATGGGATCATCTTTTTCGACAACGCAACGGGTACATTCAATGCTAACGTCACAACTAGTGACAATAAGTTTCATGGAATCAGTTTTCTCGATTCAAAAGGTACATTTAAAGGTGCTGTAGTGACTAACAATAACATAGCTAATGGAATTTCCTGTGTTGAATCAAAATTTATATTTGAAGACTCTGTAAAAACTAATGGCAACAAGCAGGGCGTCCACCTTGCTCTAAACGCACTGAGTACGTTTAACTCTAGCGTCACGGCTAACAGCAATATAGAAAAAGGAATATTCATCTCCCATGACTCAAAAGGTACATTTGAAGATACTGTAATAGCTAGTAACAATCAAGGAGATGGTATTGCTTTTGACAATTCAGAAGGTACTTTCAATGCTAACGTAACGGCTAATAATAACGCAGCTCGTGGGATTGCTTTTATAAATTCAACAGGCAATTTCAATGGTGATGTAATAGCCAATAACAACAGTACAGGTTCAGGGCATTATGATAGTATCTATTTTTCCAGTTCAGTTGGTACGTTTTATGGAACTGTAACGGCTAATAATAATATTTCTGCGCAAGGGATGTACTTCTTGGACAACTCAACAGGTACGTTCAACGCTAATGTAACTACCAGTAATAACTCCAATAATGGATTTTACTTTTGGAATAACTCAAGCGGTACGTTCAACGCTGATGTAATAACTAGTAGCAATCAAGGAAATGGGGGCATTTTTATAATCAGCTCAGGTACTTTCAATGCCGACCTCACAGCTAATAAAAATATAAGTCATGGGATCGCCTTTATCGACAACT
This sequence comes from uncultured Rickettsiaceae bacterium, assembly GCA_905479865.1. Classification (GTDB taxonomy): domain Bacteria; phylum Pseudomonadota; class Alphaproteobacteria; order Rickettsiales; family Rickettsiaceae; genus Megaera_A. Next base: position 52,235 of record CAJQOD010000017.1, read on the forward strand.
CAACAGGTATATTTGAAGGTACTGTAACAGCTAGTAACAATCAAGAAAGTGGAATTATATTTGCTAATAACTCAAAGGGTACATTTGAAGGTGCTGTAACAGCTAATGACAATCAAGAAAGTGGAATTATATTTGCTAATAACTCAACAGGTACATTTGAAGGTGCTGTAACAGCTAGTAACAATAAACAAAACGGGATCATTTTTATAGATTCAACTGGGACATTCAATGGTGATGTAACAGCTCAAAGCCTACATTTACAAGGAAGTAACACAACTGTAACATTAGGTGATGGAATCAATTTTTCAGTACCCGTAACATCAATTGCCAATCAAGGTAAACTTGATTTTCAAGGTGGCGTAACAATTGAAAAATCAATAGGTTCGCAGGCTTCCCCGCTTAATGAAGTAAGCTTCTCATCTAACGATTCTGCTAAAATTGTAAATTTAAAGTCTGATATTTTTGCAGGAGAGATTTTCCTTGGCGGTTCAACATTTAAACCTGCAAATAATACCACTATCACAAGCACTAATATCGCTACAAATAATCCTGTATTCGATCTTGGTACTGATATCCTAAAATTCAGTGGCAAAGTCGTTCATGATGATCTTAACGGCAAAATCACCATAAACACTACATTCGATGGTACAAACGCCGGTCATATTGAGATGACAAAAGCTGGCGATAGTATTAATCTTACAAACTCGAAGGGGCTTATCTTTAACATAACAGACGCACCAATGACCCCTATTCCAGAACAGAATGAAATTAGAACTGTTGATATGTTCGTTGAAAATGCTGGAACCTTGACTCTTCTGGCAGTTGATAATACAACAATTAACAATGCTAATGCCTTTGTTATATGGAGTTTTGATCCTATCACAGGTATTTTATCTCAGCAAGCAGTTGAACAACCAGAGGAAGTATTACAAGAGGTCGTAACTGGAGATAGTAACACTCAGCAAAATCTTCAGAATATCTTAGATAATGACCCTGCTCTTACAAGAGATTTAATTAATATAGCAGCAAATCAGGGAGGAGATGCTGCAGCTGCTGCAATAGAGAGGCTTACAAACTCAGATGCTGTTGCTCTTGCTACTTCACCGATTAGTATAGCAGTACAAGATGCAACAAATGTCATATCTGATAGAGCAACCAGAGCAGCCCATACTTCTGCACCACTGCAGAGGATAGTAGTTGATCAAGGCAATATAATTGGTGTTGCTGCGGGTGATGAGTCATATAAATACGGCGCATGGGCAAGTCCGTTCTATGGAACTGCAAGACAACAATCAAATAATAATGCACCAGGATATAAATTGGAATATTACGGAGCTGTTGTCGGATTTGATGCACTCATCAATGACAAAACAGCATTAGGTATAGGCTTTAGTGTTGTTAGAACCGATATCAAACATAAAGATTTGAATCAAGGTGATAAAACAAGAGCGGATAACTATGTGTTTTCTTTCTATGGAACATACGAGATCACAAAAGAATGGTTTGTTCAATGTGTTACATCTATCGGAAGAAGTAAAATCAAAAATAGAGAGATAAGGACAGAGTTTGGTCAGACAAATATAGCAAGTGCAAATTATAACGCGACTTCATGGGGAACTGAGATACTCACTGGCTATAATCAAACTATCAGCGATAATTTTATAGTTACGCCCCTGTTTGGTTTTGAGTTTAATAGGCTCAATGGAGTTAACTATAAGGAAACCGGAACAAATACCCAGAATCTTGCAGTTAGAAGAAAAGCTGTGAACAAGTTAGAGGCTATTGCCGGGGTTAGATTTAGCACAAGCTACTTAACATCCGATGGAATGACAATCACGCCTGAACTACATGGCGATGTTCGCTATGAGATGCTAAACCAAAGCTTAAGGATTAACATACAACAGGATGGGGTTCCTGGCTCAGCACTTGTTCCAAGGACTGGAAAGCAAGGAAGAGCTGTTATGAATCTTGGTTTGAATGTGAAAGCCAGCCATGATGATAAATTCAAATATTCTATTGGATATGATCTTAGACTTGCTAAAAAATATGTTGGACATCAGGGTACCCTTACCCTTAGAGTTAATTTTTAGCAAGGTTAAGAACCATGTAAAAATGAGCATCTTCAAGGAATTTTGGTGGAAGAACAGCAAAAAATGTTGTTTTATTTTATTGACCCCAACGGAATGCGCTTAATCAGTTAAATCCGTACTCGCCTGGTTATTAAAATACATCGTTCAGATTGCTTATCGTGTTAATTATACCGCTCGAGTATTTACTATAGCTTCAACTCAACATTTGCTTGATCTGCCAGTTTTGTGAAATATTTCTCAATTGCTTCACGTGACAACTTGCCTTTAAGGCCGTTTATCGCTTGCTCCTTGGACGGGATTTTGACATCACGCAAGCCCAACACTCTAATTATGTGCCATCCAAACTGCGTTTTAACAGGATCAGAAATTTCACCTTTCTTCATTGAAAAAGCTTTGCTTTCAAATTCCGGTACCAGTTGACCTTTCATTACGTAACCAAGTTCACCACTGTTGGCTTTTGAACCTTCATCTTTAGAAAATGCTTTCACAAGAGTTTCGAACTTACTGCCTTTATTAAGCTTTTTCTTAATCTCTTTGGCCTTTTCTTCAGTATCTACCAGGATGTGACTTACTTTAACTTCTTTCTGCCCTTTCAAACTTGCTACCAGCTTCTTATATTCTTCCTCAACCATTTTATCTGTGACTGCTGTCTTCAGATGACGTTCAATTAACTCTTGTTGTAACAGTTGAGATTCTGCAGCTTTTAGCTTCTCTTTGAACCCGTTTGAATTACGAACACCTAGTTTCTCAGCTTCTTTTTCAAAAAGTTTTTGATTTATATATCCTCTAACTAACAGTTCCTGAATATTTTTATCAAGTTCAGAAAATTCCTTATCTTTATTTTCAGGTTGCATTGCAAGAACAGGTTTAAACTGTTCCATGACCTGCTCAGAAGTCACTTTCCCACCGTTATATGTCCCAACAACCTGCTCTCCATTTGCTAAAACAGAGCTTGTTAACAACGTCGCTGATAAAAAAACAATTGCTAATTTTCTCATAATTTTTATTATATCCATTTAGTTTTACTTATTAGTTGTTTTTAGAAGCTGGACTCACTAAAGTCAATTGCTATTTACAAATTTGTTTGAAAAATTAGTAAAATACAATATCTTACTACAAAACTTAAATTAATCTATCAGGAACTTATATTTAACTAAGATGTTTTCATTTCTTACCAGGATTTTTGGCACTGCTAACGATCGCATAATTAAAAAATTACAACAAGAGATTCATAAAATTAATGATCTCGAACCGTCTCTGATTCATCTGACTGATAATGAGTTACGTGGTAAAACTGCCCAACTAAGGCAAAAATTGAGAGATGGCCATAGTTTGGACGACATCACTTATGAAGCCTTTGCTGTTGTCCGGGAAGCTGCAAAAAGAGTTATTGGCCAACGACATTACAATGTGCAGCTCATTGGTGGCCTGATATTACACAGAGGCATGGTAACCGAAATGCGTACAGGTGAGGGTAAAACACTTGTCTCTACGTTACCGGCCTACCTAAACGCCCTTAGTGGAAATGGAGTTCATATTGTTACTGTAAATGATTATTTGGCAAAGCGTGATTCTGACTGGATGGGCAAAATCTTCAAATTTCTTGGGTTAACCGTAGCTTGCGTTATCGGGCAGATGGATGATGAAGCCCGCAAGGCAGCATATAAATGTGATATTACCTATGCTACAAACAATGAACTTGGATTTGACTATTTAAGAGATAATATGAAATTTACTGCGGAGTCTAAAACTCAGCGCTCATTCAATTACGCAATTATCGATGAAGTTGATTCAATCTTGATTGATGAAGCAAGAACTCCTCTAATAATCTCGGGTCCTGTCGATGATAGCACCGAGCTACATGGTAAAATTAATAGTCTAATTATTAATCTTGAGAAAGGAGATTATGAAATTGACGAAAAAGTAAAATCTGTGACTCTCACCGAAGAAGGAATTAATCGCATGGAGTTGATGCTCGCCAAAAACGGACTCATCATTCAGCATTCAAGCCTCTACGATTTTGATAATCTGACCTTGGTTCACTATATCAATCAGGCACTACGTGCCCATTTTATCTTTGCACGGGATGTAGATTATTTGATCAATGATAAAAAAGTGATGATAATTGACGAATTTACAGGCAGGGTAATGGATGGAAGGCGCTACTCTGATGGTCTGCATCAGGCTCTTGAAGCCAAGGAAAATGTTCCTATCCAAAATGAGAATCAAACGCTGGCTTCAATTACATTCCAGAATTATTTTAGAATGTATCCTAAACTCTCTGGCATGACCGGTACGGCAATGACGGAAGCCGGAGAACTCAAGGATATTTACAATTTAGACGTTGTATCAGTCCCAACTCATAATACAATGACTAGAATTGATCATGATGATGCAATTTATGGCACAAAGGCTGAAAAATACAACGCAGTAATCGAACTGATAAAAGATTGTCATAAGCGCGGTCAACCGGTTCTGGTTGGCACTATCAGCATTGAAAAATCCGAGGAGATTGCAAAAGAGCTTGTAAAGAATAAAATTAAACATAATGTGCTGAATGCAAAAATGCATGAGCGCGAAGCACATGTTATTGCTCAGGCAGGACGCCATAATGCAGTTACTATCGCAACTAATATGGCCGGCCGTGGAACTGATATAATGCTTGGAGGTAATCCAGACATGATGATTGAAGATTTGGATAAATCCATCAATGACGAGCAACGTAAACTTGAAATTAGAAGAATCAACACGCAGGTTAAAGAAGAGAAGGCAAAGGTGATTGAAGCTGGTGGGCTATGTGTTATTGGTACTGAGCGCCATGAAAGCCGCAGGATTGACAATCAATTACGCGGTAGATCAGGGCGACAGGGTGATCCAGGTTTGACAAAATTCTTCCTGTCTTTGGAAGATGACTTAATGAGAATTTTTGCCTCAGATAGAATTTCTGGAGTATTACGTACACTTGGACTTAAAGACGGAGAAGCGATTCATCACCCGATGATCAGCAGGTCTTTGGAGAAGGCACAACAAAAGGTTGAAGGTCATAACTATGAGATTCGTAAGAACTTACTCAAGTTCGATGATGTTATGAATGACCAGCGTAAAATCATTTACGAGCAAAGAAATGAAATTATTGCCTCAGAAGATGTAAGCAGCTTCACTACAAGTATGAGCAAGCAGTTATGTTCTAGTTTAGTCCGTAGGTTTGTTGACCCGAACTTACTCAGGGAAGATTGGCAAGTAGAGGAATTAAGTTCTGAAATCCATAGAACCCTCGCCATAAAATGGTCTGTAGACGAAATTTCTGCAATCGAAGGTACTGAAAATGAAATTGCCGCTGCGCTATATGAGAAAGTAGAAAGGCTACACGCAAAAAAAGTCTCCGACTACGGAGAAGATCTTATGAAATCTGCTTCTAAATACATATTACTTACTACTCTTGATCAGGTATGGAAGGAACATCTGCATAATCTGGATTACTTACGCCAGGGTATCTCCCTTAGAGCTTATGGGCAGAAAGATCCACTTAATGAGTATAAGCGTGAAGCATTTGGTCTATTTGAAAAAATGTTAGACTATCTTAGAGAGCTATTTGTACAAAGAATCTGTTTCTTACATATAGACACCGAAAATATCAATAGACAATCCATGGCTCTTGCAAATAGAGAATTGCAGGAAATGAGTACTAGCCGCAAAGACCCTGCTTTTGAAAAATACAATGCAGGAGCTGATATAGAAGCAAAGGCCAAGCCGTTTAAGGCTCTGGTTGCTCCTAAAGACCGTGATCCTGCTGAACCCGAAAGTTGGGGGAAGATATCAAGAAATGAGCTCTGTCCATGCGAGTCAGGGAAAAAGTACAAACATTGTCACGGAATGGAAGTTTAAAAATATGAAAAAACCAATAATCGGTATCACTTTGGATCTTGCTTTAGATGGCGGGAAGTATTCTTATGCCTGGCGTCCCTGGTATGCTTTAAGACGAGATTATTCTGATATTATCACCAAAGCCGGTGGTATACCTGTTTTTCTGCCATATTGCGCTGATATAAACGAGTTGCTTGGCATAGTTGATGGTTTAATTATCCCCGGAGGTGATGAAGATATAAACCCTAAATTTTATGGACAGGAAATTACTTCTGATAAGGTAAAAACGAATGACGAGAGAGCAAAGTTTGAATTGGCACTGACCAAGGCGGCAATAGACCGAGATATGCCAGTCTTTGGTATATGTAACGGTCTGCAGGTAATCAATATTTTGTTTGGTGGCACATTAATTCAGCATA
>CAJQOD010000018.1 GCA_905479865.1 uncultured Rickettsiaceae bacterium
CTGTTATGGATAAGGCAATCGTAGAAGAGTATGGTTTTGTCGGTGCCGGTAGTCTGATTCCACCTGGCAAAGTGGTGAGGAAAAAAGAACTCTGGCTTGGCCGGCCTGCAAAATTCGTCCGCATGATTAACGATGAAGAACTGGAATTTATGCAGGGCAATATACAAAATTATATTGATTTGTCGATGGAATATAAAAAATTATAGATATAATGATAATAGTCAGATTGATTAGTGCAATTTTTATCTTATGCCTGTCTTTGGGCGCAGTAGCTGAGTATAAATATGAACTCGTTGAAAGAAACAGGCATCGGATACATGTGGTGATTATTGATCCGGAAGAATATGAAGCGTCGTTAGTGCCTGCGCATAATCAGGTATTTGGTCGTGAGAGAGTGGGCAATATCGCAGATCGCGAGAATGCTCAAATTGCGATAAATGCAGGTTTTTTTCAGATCGGTGATATTGAGGATGGGCGTCCGACTGGAACATTGGTCAGTAATGGTCGGGTGTTTGCTATGCGCACTACCGGGCATGGATGTCTGGTCAAAAAAGGTAATAAGTTTAGTGTTGAGATGCTGACGCCATCTCTTGAAATAATTTTAGGTGATCATAAAATAAAACCAGTCAGATTTAATAAATTTGCTAATGGCAGAAATGTTTTTTATTTCAATAGGGCTTGGGGACCTAAAACCTTAAGTAACTATCTTGCCAGGCAAGAAATAGTATTTGATAGCAAGTTAAAGGTTCTTGAAGTTGCTGCGCATGGTAATAATAAAATTCCAGAAAATGGTTATGTCCTTTCCTTCCCTAAATCTAAAGATTTGAGCAATATTAAACCAGGGCAGCAAGCCAGTTTTAATTGGACTCCGAGCTATTTTGCCGAGAAAGGGAATTTTGCTGTTATGGGAATCCCACCCTTAATTTTAAATAATAAAATAAATAAAGATTTGTCTCAAAATCAGCAGCACGCCAGAACAGCAGTTGGTGTTAAAGAAGATGGAAAACTTGTAGTAGTTGTTATTGAACATGTTTATAGAAAGTCTGTATCAGATGTAACAATTCATGAGATCAAAGAAATTATGAAGAAGAAACAACTCTCTTTTTCCGGTCTTGATTTTTCAGAAATGAAGAAAATCATTTTAGACGATTTAAGTTCTAACAGTACGGCTGTTGGTGTTACCTGTCTTGAGCTGGCAACATTTATGCAAGAAATGGAGTGCGTTGCAGCTATAAACCTGGATGGTGGCGGTTCATCGACATTATACATTGATGGAAAATATATTAATGAAACAATCGGAGATTCCGATGAAGGTGAAGGGCGCGCAGTTATTCGTCCGGTTTCTGATGCTGTAGTGTTTAAGAGTCGCTTGGGGTTATTGAGTACAAAATCCAATAGATCAAAGCCTATCTAATTTTTACTTATGCGTTGTCTTTTATTTTGCAGGAAATAAAACATCGTAAATACCATTAAATTAGCCATGGTGCCAATGAATACACCTTTGAAACTATAGTTATCTGCAAAGTAAAATTCCCACAAGATAAAGCTAATGATGCCGGCTCCACAAGAATAAATAAGTCCTTTTTTGCTGATCACCATATCAAATAAGGCAAATACCAGAGGCACGATAACTACCGGCCCCCAAAAACCGGCAATAAAAATTACCAGATCTACTACTCTGGTAAAGCACAAAGCTATAATAATTGCCAGGCTTCCAATGAAAATGTTGATAATTCTGGCGAGTAGTAACATTTTATTCTGATTTTTAACTGCAAATATCGGACTCAGGAAATCTTTAACTAACGTAACTGAAGTGATATTGAGGTCAGAGTCAGCAGTGGACATCACAGCTGCGAGTAATCCAACGACAACAATACCTTGGATACCTGTTGGGATTATATGATCAATTAGATAAGGAAGCGCAATACTGGCTTTTACATCAGGATATTCCACAAAAGCGATTAGCCCATTTAGTGTAATGAAGATCAGGAATAGGGCATAGATAATGGATTTAATGTATATAGCCTTGCTGGTTGCGGCACTATCCTGGTTGATTAGGGCTCTTTGAATAAATGTCGGAAACAGGTTCATTACGGTAAAGCCTAAAGTCGCTGCTATGGTTGTGGTGACTAAATCATCATTATGAACAAAAGAAAATTTTTCAAGTGGAATGGACGATACGAAATTATTAAGTCCGATCTGATAAATTCCAAAAAATGAAATAACCGGTATGGCAATCAATATAGCAAAGAATTGCAGTTGATTAGCAAATAGTACCGACCTGAGTCCACCAATGGTAGTATATACTACTATAATTCCGTAGCTTAAGATAACCCCCCAAATATAGTCTACTTGCAGTATATATTCGAATATACGACCGCTAACGCTTATCTGTGCAGCAACTAGCCCGATTGAGACAAAGATAGCAGAAAGTCCGGAAATATATCGGCCTGGCTTACCGTAATATATACTCATGATATCACCCACGCTTTCTGCGCCATAATGCTTAATCAGTCTGGGTATGATGTAAATGGCAATCAGGATATCAATTGGTATTGCAAAGAATAATCCATAACTATATGCGATATTTTCTGCAAATGCCTTTTCTGCAATTCCAAAAGTAGTGCCTCCGCCAATAGAAGATACGAATATTGTTGCAACAAGGATTAATTTATTCTTTTGAACTTTATCACCTATTCGAGAGAATCCTTTGAAGCCACCCTGGTTTGATCTTTGTAATATTCCAATAATGAGCAATGTCACAAGATATGCAAATACTATAATAACATCTATCATATCTGTCTCGTTGAGTCTTGCCTGTGTATTTTCTCCAGGTATAATATCATTACCAGCGAGGGTACTGTTGCCAGGGTAGTAAATACATAAAATACTGCCCAACCGAAGCTATTTACTATATAACCTGAAATTGCAGGAAATATTGAACGTGAAAGACCCATCATGGAGGATAAGAAGGAATATTGAGTTGCTCTGAACTTCCCCTGGCAGAGTGAAGCAATGAAGGCTATATATGCAGCCATGCTCATGCCGCCGCTTACACTTTCAAAGCTGGTTACTACAAATAAAAGGTAAATATTTTTGCCATAAATTTCCTGTACTATAAAAAGAATGTGTGCTAACGCATGTATAGAGCCAAACATTAGTAGGCTATCATACAGATTCTTTTTCTTCATTATATGGCTAGCTATTAATCCGCCAATCATCGCAGATGTAATGCCAAGTAACTTCCCTGCAGTTGATATCTCAAATTCATCATAGCCGATATGAAGTAAAAACGGATTGATCATCATGGTAATGAAATTATCAGGAAGCCGGTAGAGTACTAGAAAAATTAATACTAAAATAATATATTTTGAATGTCCTATCGGTTTTATTATTTTAGAGAGCAGGTAACTCAACTTATTTGATTTACTATCTAAAATAAGCATGTCATCATCTGGTGCGTTGCTGAGTTCTTCATTCGCTGGCGCAAGGTTTTTTGAAAATAAAATCAACAATGCAGGGAAGATGACTATTACGACGCTAAATAGTTCATAAACCAGATTCCAACTTAAATATTGTGATATATAAATGGCTCCAGAACCGGATATCAACATGCCGATTCGGTAGCCAAAAATGTACATTCCAGAAATTTCACCTTGCTGATGTTTAGTCACAAGTTCAGTACGCAATGCTCCAAGAACTGTATCTTGCGCAGAAGCAAAGAAGGAAATCATAAGGCCGCATATTGCAATCGGCATTAGCTCTTTTGAAGGTTTAAGTGTACTCATTAAATATACGCTTGTACTCAAGAAGAATTGTATGCATAGTATCCATGATATTCTCTGGCCAAACATACCATGTAATATAGGCAGTTTTTTTGTATCGAATATCGGAGCCCATATAAAATTTATTGCGTAGGGTAGTGAGATTAATGCAAAGACGCCGATTGTCTGAATATCGATATTTTCTTTAGATAACCAAAAATTTAATGTATTGCCGCTAATCATTAGAGTAAAACCACTCATAAGTCCAAGGAGCCAAACAATAAAGAATGTCTTTTTAGCAAGCATGAATTTCCTGGTGAAATATATTTAGCTAACCTCAGGCTAGATAGGGTTAGTGGGACAGTATGTTCTTTTAAGGGATAAGAGTCAATAATAATGGAAGGGATAAATTGTTTTTTATTGACAGCTAGCTGTATCTGAAATAGAACTATTAAGTATTTACACGGCATGTGAGTACTGTTTTAAGCAGTTTCAATATATTGAATGTCTGATACTAAAAAATCTATAATTCCCGCTAAACTTAGAGATATATTCTGGCCGATTAAACGTTCGGAGATGAAGTTATTTGTTCCGATGGCACTTATGATGATGTGTGTGCTATTCAATTTCGGAGCATTAAGATCAATCAAAGATAGTCTGGTAGTCCCTAATATTGGAGCTGAAGTTATTAGTTTTTTAAAATTGTGGCTGGTGTTACCGTCAACCATTATTTTCACTATGATATATGTAAAGCTTAGCAACATGTTCGATTATGAACATCTGTTTTATATTATAGTTTCATTTTTTCTTGGATTCTTTGTATTATTTACTTATGTTTTCTTTCCTTATCAGGAGCTATATCATCCCAGTTCCGATACTATATCATTATTAATCGCATCCTATCCACATTTTAAATGGTTCTTATATATTTTTGGCAAATGGAGCTATGCATTGATGTATGTTTTTTGTGAATTATGGAGTGTAGTTATAATTAACCTGTTATTTTGGCAATATGCAAACCATATTTTTGATACAAACTCTGCAAAGAGATTTTATCCAATTCTTGGAATGGTTGGTAATTTTGGTCTGATTTTAGCTGGTAATGTTTTAGTATCATTTGCAGATTTTTCGGGTGTTTCTGATGTGAATATTATTGACAGTTATGCAAGTGATATTAATTTTCAGTGCGAAGCGGTGTTGAAACCTATTATGAAGTCAATAGTGTTTTCAGGCATTTTGGCAATGGTTCTTTATAGATATATTGACTATCATCTTTTAAAAAAAGGTAAAATGCAGAGTGATTTTGCAGGAGCTAGTAAGAATACGAAAACTACTCTGTCCTTCATTGATAGTATGAATCTTCTTTTGCATTCAAAATATATAGGACGCATTGTTTTATTGGTTTTATGCTATGGATTTTTGATTAACATCCTTGAAGGTCCGTGGAAAGCAAGAGTTAAAGAGCTTTATCCCAATACAGTTGATTATCTGTATTTTATGGGAAAATTCAATATCTGGATGGGAGTTTCGTGTGTTACATTCATGGTGATCGGCAGTAATATTCTTCGCAGAGTCTCTTGGCTGACTTCAGCATTAATAACACCATACATGCTTACTTGTACGGGATTGATCTTTTTTAGTTTTGTAATATTTGCGAATGATATAAATTTCTTTAGTGAAGGAGTGAATCCAATTTATTTTGCAGTTATTATTGGGGCTGTACAAAATATACTGAGTAAATCAACGAAATATTCGCTATTTGATTCGACCAAGGAAATGGCTTACATTCCGTTATCTTTGGAATTGCGAACAAAAGGTAAGGCGACGGTAGAAGTTGTTGGATTGAAATTCGGGAAATCGTTGGGGGCATTTATACAGTCATTTATGTTCATACTCATGCCATTAGCTACTTTTGACTCAGTGACGATATACCTGCTTGGGATTTTTATTGTGGTGATGTTACTATGGATTTGGAATGTAAAAACGCTTAATAAAGAATATGTGAAGCTAAGAGGTGCGGAAAATGAAACTGATTAGATTTTTAGTAATAATTTTGCTAGTGATTATGGCAGTTATTTGCGGTGTCTGGTATTATATTACGAGTCATGTTGCAAGTGAAATGAACAGAAAATATGCCGGGCAACAGCTTGCAGTAAAAGGACTTGATAAGAAAGATTATTTTATTACTTTTGAAGAAGTTGTTCCAGAAGGTTTTCCATTTAAGATTTCGTGGAGCACCAAAGGCTGGATGGAAGAAAGCAGAAAGGCAAAAATCTCATACTCCTCTCCGGTAAAATTTGGCTATAATTTGTTATTGCAGCAGGCATTCGTGAGTTACGATGGAGAAATTATGGCTGCATATAAGCCGGAAAAACACGGATTTGGTTCAAAATTAAAAGTAAACGATTATACAATAGCCGTCGATTTACCGCTGAATCGTGGGTTAATTAATACACTTAAAAATATGGATGATCCTGTCCAAATTGTAAATCATTTAGGGAATATAAATGTTTCAAGCCGCAAAGTGGAGATATTTGATCTGGTTAATGATGAGAAATTCTATGATAAAGATTATGAGCGTTTGAAGCTTACTTTTGTTCCACAGAAGCAATATACAAACCTGGAAGATTTGCTCAGTAATATTCCACAGCATTATACGGTCGATTATATTGTTAAAATGAATCCTTTAGAAGCAACAGTCAGGCGTTTGCCGGTAAGTTTATTTTATGGGTTTTCGGCTTTGCCTTCAGGGCTTGATATGGCAGCTAGTGCGGTTATAAAAACTGCCGGTAATACTATTGATGAAATAACTAAAGGACTCCAGGTGAAAGCAGACATCACATGTGATTCTACTTTTTTAAACATGTCTGATTTTAAGCTGGACTATAAATCCGGGAATGATGTAGCCGGACGGGATTATGAACTGGATATGACTTCTAAATTATATTTTAAGCAAGGGATGTTTGACCAATTATTTAAGCGTTATGAACTTGTAGCTTTACAGGTGATAGCTTCACCTGCCGGACGATTGGTAGATAGAGAAATTCAGTATATTATTCGCAACAAAGACAAGTTCAAATTTAAGGATCTTGAAGATAGTGATTATGATTTTAATTTGAAGATGAATTCTTTTCATTCCAAGAGCAAATTATATATGAAAGTGCATGATTTTAGCATTTTTTCTCAAAACTCCGGAATCAGGTTAAAACATGAAATGGAAAGCACTGAACAAAGAGACAAAAAATGGTTTGCAAAAGGTGTTCTTTATTTAAAAAACTACCCGGCCGTGGTTGACTTCACTTCGGGGTATATTTATAGATTCGGTAAATTCAGGTTCTTGTCTGAGGAGGCCAGGGAGCTATATATTGATGTGAATAAATCTTTTCTAAAAGATATATCTGATTATCCGGACTCTACTTCAAATGATTTAAGCTTCGAGTATTCAATGAATTCAGGAAATTTAAATAAAACAGAGTTTGGCAGTGTTCGGGTAGAGCAGATTGCTGAGCTATATACTTTGATGTTATACAAAAAACTATTTGGCACGGTTGGGCATGGAGGCGATGTACTAGCTAGAATGCAAAAAATTCTTCCAGATATTGATGGAAATGAGCCGTTACTGAAGAAGATTTTACCTAAAATATCTAGTGGTAAAGTCATTGAAAAATCAATTCAGAAACAGATTGATAAAGCAGTATCAAAGGATGCAAAAGATGTTATTAATAAGCTTATTCCCAAAGATGCATTGAGCGGCAAAAATTTGCTAAAAAACCTTACTAAATAAAGAGATTAAATATTAAATAGGTAATAAAATTGGACTTAATAAAAGAGATTCATAGTTATTTGTCTGAAGATATTGCTGTGATGAATAAGGTTATTGTTGATAGTCTTGCTACCGACGAGGAGCTTATCCAACTGGTCAGTAATCATTTGGCTACAGCTGGCGGTAAACGTATGCGACCTGTACTGACTATGCTATCATCCAGGATGTTTGGCTATAATGGAGAAAACGCCATTAGGTTAGCTGCTGCTGTTGAGTTCATTCACATGGCCACCTTACTGCACGATGACGTGGTAGATGGCAGTAAAATGCGTCGTTTTTTACCTTCTGCAAACGTAGTTTGGGGAAATAAGGCAAGTATATTAGTTGGAGATTTTCTTTTTAGCCAGTCATTTAAGCTCATTGTTTCTACGCAGTTAATGCCGGCTTTGGTGGTTCTATCTAATGCATCTGCTGTTATTGCAGAAGGAGAAGTGTCACAGCTCGCAAAATTAGAACAGAAAAAACTCATATCAGAACAGGAATATTTAAACATAATTAATGCCAAGACTGCGGAGCTTTTTGGTTCTGCCTGTGAGATTGGGGCAATTGTTGCAGGCAAGGAGGATAGTGCAGGAAACTTGAAAGAGTTTGGACTTCGTCTTGGTAATATTTTTCAAATCGCAGATGATGCTCTGGATTATTTTAGTGATAGTGATAAGGTTGGCAAAAATGCGGGTGATGATTTCTATGAAGGGAAGGTCACTTTGCCATTAATATTATTAAGTGAAAAAATACCTGCATCTGATAGCACCAAATTGCAAACGATGCTCGAGTCTAAGGCACGCTCAGTTGATGATTTGGCTTGGGTAAAAACATTGATGGAACATCATAAGCTAAAGGAAGGTATAACTTCCTACTTAAGGGATTTAAAACAGGATGCTTTGGATTTGCTTGAAAAAATTGATGCTCAAAATCAGTGTAAGGATTATCTAAAAGAGTTGGTAGAATTTGCAATTAGCAGAAAATATTAGCTTATGAAGCAACTTTATAACAGACAAAACCCTGCAATGGCCTTGTGGCTTGGCATTATGTGCTTTGCTATCATAGTTACGATTTCCATTGGTGGCTTCACTCGCCTTACTGAATCAGGATTATCCATCACTGAGTGGAATCCGTTTTTTGGTATATTGCCTCCGGTAGACACTGCCGGTTGGAATATAGAGTTTGACAAATATAAGCAGTCTCCGGAATATATAAAGCATAATATGGGGATGAGTTTATCGGAATTTAAATCAATATATCTGCTGGAATTTATCCACAGAGTGGCAGGTAGAGTTGTTAGCTTATTATACATATTGCCATTGATGGTTTTCTTCGCAAAGGGACGCATTAGAGGCAAGGATGCGGGAATATATATATTTGCGCTGCTCTTGCTGGCTCTTCAGGGTGCTATGGGCTGGTATATGGTGAAAAGTGGTTTGGTATCAAACCCGTATGTCAGTCATTATCGTTTAGCCGGGCATTTAATGCTTGCGGTGTTTTTATACATTATTGTGTTTTGGCAGCTAATAAAAAACTCTTTTGACATTATGTTGCTTGCATCAGGTACAAAGCTTTGTCATTTATCATTCTGGTGTTTGCTGTCTATGTTGTTGCTGTTAATTCAGATGATGTTTGGCGCATTTACTGCCGGTCTTGATGCCGGCCTTGTATATAATAGCTTCCCTCTGATGGGCGAGAGTTTTATTCCACATGAAGTATTAGAAACCGGTTTAAGTATGGAAAGCTGGAGTGATCCGGTTTTTATTCAGTTTGTACATAGAATGGTCGCGTACTTATTATTTGCAGTTATTTGCGTTTTCTGTTTGTATGGTGCGTGCTTGGGTAATAGTAAATTCCTGCGCGCAGTTATTTATGTTTTTTTAGCGTTGATTTTACAAATGTCTTTGGGTATAGCAACGCTACTTTATAACGTGCCTATAATACCAGCTCTTCTACATCAGTTGGGGGCAGTGCTTCTGTTGTCATGTCTGCTCTGGGCCTATTTCCTGATAAAAAGCTCCGGCGATTCTTAAAAAATTATGGAACAAGTCATTGTACAATCTGATGAACCTATTCGGTTAGATAGGTATTTGCGTCGTCATTATCCAAATTTAACTCAAGGAGTGATAGAAAAATCTTTGAGGAAAGGTAATATTAAACTCAATGGAAACAGGTCAAAGACTAGTACGCGCGTGGTACAGGGCGATGTGATTACTATAGCATCAAGAGCTTTTGTTAGTAAGATAGAGAGTGCTGAAGATAGTATAAAACAATTTTCACAAAATGTGATTTCTCTTGCGAGCAAATTATTGTCTGAATATATTTTATTTTCTTCAGAAGAATTTATTGCAGTTGATAAACCGGCAGGTTTGGCGGTTCAAGGTGGTAGCAAGATATCCTTATCAATCGACGATGCGCTACGTTACATTAATTATACAGAAAATGCAGAATATAAATTAGTACATAGGTTAGATAAAGACACAAGTGGAGTATTACTGATTGCCAGGGGTTTTAATAGCGCAGCCAAGCTTGGTGAGGCATTTCGGGATAAGCTGATAAGTAAAACATATATCGCAATTTTGTCTGGCTGTCCTGCGAAATTAGAAGGTACATTAGTGCATAAGATCGGCAAAGACAGGTCAGGTATTTTTGAAATAGTCAAAGAGCTTCCTGAGAGCGGCACGGTTGCCAGGACGCATTATAAAGTTCTACAATCAACTGGTGATCTATCGCTTGTAGAATTCAGGCCGGCAACCGGCCGTATGCATCAGCTAAGATTTCACAGTCAATTTTTGGGTTGTCCTATTGTCGGTGATAATAAATATGGTGGAAAAAAAAATAACAGGATGCTACTACATGCACAAAATATTGTAATACCGGCGAGTGTTTTTGGTAGTAAAATTACTGTTAAATCAGAATTGCCGGGTGAGTTTGATCTTAAATAAGCTAGTGGAGATTTTGAAAAGCTCCAGGGGTTATATAAAAATTTAACTAAAGCTAACACAAAATCAGAAACTGGATTTATATCACTGAATTCTCATTTTTACTCCTGTATTTAGGTTTTCCTGTTAAAACCTCAAAAGTTTATGATATTCTTTGGCTAAAGCAATATGTTGCGTTCCAACTCGTGGTTAGTTAGATATGAATAGTATAAAAAGGCTAGTTTTTATTTTTGTAATGTGTATGTCTTCGTCTGTACAGGCAGAGATTTATACGGCAAGCTCCGTAGAAGAAATAAATAATACTTTGCTTGAATTGCTTGAGAAGAGAAACCCTGAGAAAACACTAACTATTTTACCGCTTGAGAAGTTTATGTTAAGGCCAGTTAGTCCGGCTCTTAATATTAAAGATGAAAAATTTCGTACGATTATAGAAAGAGTTAGCAAGAAGGCAAAATTATCGAAAAGAGCGTATCTTGAACAACTTGTGCTAACAGAGTATGAACAACGGCTTTCAGACCCTAAACTTACGGAGTTTATAAAAAACATTCAGGAAAAGAATGCTCCATTTATTGTGGTGACCCGTAATTTTTCCGGTAGTTTTAATAAAATACCTTATTTAGAAGTCTGGACGTGGGCATATTTGCTTGAAAAAGGAATCGATCTCTCCAAAAACCCACTGGGATCGAGACAAATAATATTTAACAAGGGGCATAAAAAAATCAAGGGAACTTACCCGACTTTCTACCGTGGCTTATTATCCTGTAATTCTGAAGGGCAAGGAAACTCACCTCAAGGTCTGATTGCAAGTTTATTAGCTGTAAATCTGAAATGGATGCCAGACATTGTATATGTGATCGATAGCGAAGAAAGTTATATAAAATCTATAGAACAGCAATTTAAATCGCTCAAGGCAGACGTGCAGGTTGTAGGTTTTGTCTATGCGCCAGAAGAAAATGTTCAATCTGATCAAATCTCTGCAAAAGAATTTTTGAAATTTTGGGAAGGCGTGGTAGATAAGCTAAATAACGTGTCACGTAAGGAGATCAATAAAAATAAGGAGGATCCTTATGAGCAATAAAATAAAGTTAATTCTTTGCTCGGTTATCATGTTTTTAAACAGCGTTTCAGAAGCAAAATTTGTTACGACCTATTCAGTAAATTCTCCTGTTATGCAAGAGGTAGGGCAGTGGGCAGATAAGGATACTATTGTGTTTGTTAATCTTGATGATACTTTGATGATGCCTAAATCCTTGATGTTTTCGTATAACTCAAATCCATATCGTATGTTTATGGATAATATGATTTCACTCGGAGAGCGAATGCATAGTTATAATATTATTGTTTCTAAATGGTATCAGCAGCGCCAGGTAAAGCTTGTTGAGGATGGGTGGGTAGATTTTGTTAAGAAGCTTCAAGGCAAAGGAGCGGTGGTTTACGGTTTCTGTTCGATGCCGATTCATTTGGTAAATATAGAAGAGAAACGTTATTTGGAAGCGAAAGATTTGGATATTATCTTTACCAGTAAAATTAACGGGAAAGAGGTTCTTGAAATAGAAAAACAGGAACGCTGGTATTCATTTTTTCATAAGGGGATAATTTTTACAGGCCCATATAGCAAGTCACATACATTAATGGAATTTTTAAGAGTGACGAATGTTATTCCCAAAAAATTGGTATTCATTGATCACATTGAGCATGAGGTCAAGAGAGTGGAGCAATTTTTGAGAGTGTTTGATATGGAATATTATAATATCCTCTATCTTGGAGTAAAAGAAGTTCCCGGAAAACCTGATGTAAATGTGATTAAGCTCCAACAACAGGAGTTGATACAAAATGGTGTGTGGATGGAAGATGACGCAGCCCGTGCCTTGCTAAGCACACGTAGAGAAGAAAGTAGAACATCGGAATCCAGCAAATAAATATGTTACAAATGTTTTTACGCAAATTTTTTGCAAAAACTTTTTATCCGACAAATTCAAATGATTGGTACAAAAACAAAGGCTATAAAGGCAAAGATGATGCGACTCGGTTTGCTAATTTCCTGGCAAAACAGCAGAAGAAAAGCGCCAGATTTTACGGTGAATTCACATCATTGCAATTAACCCGTCAATATATTCAGTCCGGGAGCAGTCAACTGGATTCTGTGC
Source organism: uncultured Rickettsiaceae bacterium (assembly GCA_905479865.1). GTDB lineage: Bacteria > Pseudomonadota > Alphaproteobacteria > Rickettsiales > Rickettsiaceae > Megaera_A. The sequence goes on from CAJQOD010000018.1 coordinate 12,659, forward strand.
TTATAGTGCCAAACCAGGATGTAAGTCTTGATAAGCCAGGTCGGGGGTTGTATTTCATTATGTTTCAGGGAAGAGAGGAATATTATGAGAGTCGCTTTCGCGATATGGCAAGACAAGCCAGGGAAACAGGAGCATCAGTGCTTGGATTTAATCCGAAAGGGTTTCATTGTAGTACCGGCAGAACCAGGCAGCTGACTGATATTATGGATGATGGCATTGCTGTCGTAGATTTTTTGTTACAGCGCGGAGTTAAGCATGAGCAAATTATCCTGCAGGGTAATTCACTTGGCGCGGGCGTACAGGAGATGGTTTCAGAGTATTATCGAACGTTAATGCGTATGCCGCTTAGACAAATTAATAGTAACTCATTTAAAAGTTTAAGTGCAGTTATAGCGTATCGTTATAAAATGCCGTTCTTAGAGAAATTGTTCAGTTTGTTACTTAAATATGCAGGATGGGAAATTTTACCTGGCCCTGACTTTTATAAGACTGGTCCTTATCGTTGCCATATTAGGCGTAAAGAGGATAGAACCATAGCTTTGAGCGCGGAATATAATATCATGCTGAATGCTCAAAAAGACTATGAGAATTGTCCAAAAAGTTACAGAGAAACCAATAGATGGTTATATGAACATAGCAAGATGGTATATACAGGTAAAAGCGAAAAAGACCCGCATGAGTTAAGTCTTCATCGCTTTCAAATACAGCAAAGTGATAGTGCTGACAAAAAATCAGTCTATCATTTTATAAATCGTTATTTAGAAGCTTCTAATGCGATTCTAAAAGTTCAAATTCATTAATGTGAGTTCAATCATCAGTAAGAAAGCCTAGTTTAATACCTTTTTTGCTTTGGCTATCAAATCATCAGGAAGTTTTATTCCCAATTTTTTTGCTACTTTCATATTTAGAAAAAGTTCCGTTTTTCGAGGGAACTGGACTTGCATATTATTAATATCCCTGCCTTTAAGTACTTGCACTATCATTGCAGCAGTTTGCTTCCCTATCTCATACTGATTAGGTCCTAGTGCTGCAATTGCTCCATCTGCCACAATATCGGTATCACTTACAAATACCGGTATTTTCTGCCGGTCTGCCGCTTTTACAATCATTCGAAGCGCTGATAGAGCTGTATTATCATTGCTTACAAATATCGCATCGACAAGGGAGCTTAGTTTGATTGCGCTTTGAACGATTTCTGATGTTTTACTAACTGATATAGTTACGAGCTTTATTCCGTATTTTGGGCAAATAATTCTTAGCTGCTCAATAAGACTGATTGAATTAAACTCTCCAGGATTATACAAAAACCCAAGCTTCTTAATTGACGGCTTGATTTGTTTAAACATTTCTATTTGCGGTTCCAATGCAACGAAGTTAGACACACCGGATATGTTGATTCCTGGTTGCTCAAGATTTTTGACCAAATTTGCTCCTAGAGGATCCGTAACGGTGGTAAATATCAATTTAGTTTTTCCTGCTCTTGCAAATTTTACAAAAGATTGAGCTGCCATTGTTGCAACTCCTACTACTATATCCGGCTCATTACTGACAAATTTATTAGCAATCTGCCCAGATAATGCCATATTTCCTTGCGCAGATTCAATTTTAAGCTCCATATTACTGCCATTTATATATCCGCCATCGGCTAAGCCATCTACAATGCCTTTAGTTGTAGCAGCAAGAGCCGGGTGTGCCACCAGCTGACTTATGTATATTTTTACTTGCTTTCTCTCTATCGGAGAATTCGATTGAAGTATTAGTAAAGCTGTGCATATAGTAACTATGTCGATAATTTTCCTGAACACTTGATCCTCTTATTTTTTTAAAAGATTTCTATAACCTCCATACGATTCATCTCTTAAAAACCTGGCAACCCTACCAATTGTAGTCAGGCTCGCTCCTGTTATTTTATGAATATCTCGGTAAGATAAATCTCCGATTGCTAATAATTGACAAACTTTCCACCTTTCTTTTAAGGCTCTGATTTCGTATGGAGTGCATAAATCAGTCAAAAAACTATCTACTTCATTTTTGTCTTTCAGGCGTAAAATCGCATCATTTAAGTTTATTGATTTTCTATGATGGTCATCATTCATAACTTGCCTCCTTTAGTTTGTAATATTGTACTAGTATACTAGTACAATATCCAGATGACAAGCTTTTCTTTTTTTTTATCGAATATAAACTTACCAATCACTAGAAATCACTATCTATTAACTCAAGCTAGCGTCGCTCGCTAGTGTTCCTTCGCAGGTGACGAGAGGCGAGGTGGTTATTTCTAACGATTGTATTATATATGGAATGATATAAGAGGACGTGGGAAGAATAACAAAGCTATAACACGATCAGTGTTAATTTATCGAGCAAGGGTGAACAGCATTTATGCAGCGTAGAAATCGTAAGCCTGAAATGTATTAAAAAAGATTATGTATAGAGTTGAAATGAGTTACATTATTTCCTGGGATGATGTAGGTGTTATTTACTATTTCACTTCTTTTAGCAAAGCTTGCTCGGCTTTTGAAAGTTTCTTCCGGCTATTTGTGTTGCTCTTGTTTTTTATAGATTCAGTTATTCTGTAGCAAGGTGGTATTTCAAGAGATTTGTTGCGTTTTACTTGATATTCATCCGGCATTGTTTCTGTGAGGCCTAGTGTTCTCTTAGTGCTTTTGCTGCATGCTGAGGTGATTATTAGAGCAGCACTTAATAATAGTATCTTTTTCATTTTTTCTCTATTTTCCTTTAAGTTGGTGTAGCGTAATTGAGTTTCCTTCAGAATCCAGTATTACAGCCATGCTGCACACATTTTCTGTCACAAGTTTATCCATAATAATTTTTACGTTTTTTACTTTTAATTCGTCCAGCATTTGGTTTAAATCTTCAACTTCAAAAGCGATGCTGCCGCCAGAGTTAGCACTTGGATTTACGTCTTTTGCAAGTGTTGTTAGAGCCAAGCAGCCACCTTCAGGGAGATCGTATTCTACCCAAATTCCATTTGGATGTTCAAAAATTTTACCAACTTCAAGTTTTAGAATATTTTCGTAAAAATCTCTAGCCCTTTTCATGTCCAAAACCGGATACATGGTAAATGCTACTTTTTTTATCATAATTTCTAATCGCGGTATTAACAAATTTAGGTATAGCGTGAATTGAATAGTTCATCAAGTAAATTTTGTACATTATTTTTTGGCCTTTTTTTTGCTATGAAACAAATAGTCATAGATAAAGAAGCAGGTACCAATTGTTATGAAGCTATCAGCCATGTTAAAAGCTGGGAAGGCCAGGTCTTGATAGTGAAAATAGAGAAAGTCAAATACAGCACCTCGAAATATCCTATCGATCAGATTACCCAATGCTCCGCCAATGATAAAGATTAGCCCTAACTGTGACAGGCAAGTTTTTGTTTTAAGCGTCAGATATCCCAAATATGTAATAATTAGGCTATTAAGTATAAGAAAGGCCGTGTTGCTATATTGATAATATTCACGGAATAATCCAAAACTAATGCCATAGTTCCAGGCATAGACAAAATCCAGTATTGGTAGTATTTCCAATACATAACCAACTTGTGTTTTTAAATAGAAAATAAGAAAGCTTTTCGATGTCTGGTCAATGGCAATTAAAGATAATATCGATATGAAATAGTAAATAAGTTTTTTTCTAGTCATTAGAGTTAAAACAATTTTACCTCTGTGACATCAGTGGCGGCAAGCTCGATATTTCCGTTCAGCCTTTTGCTTAAGTGTTTAAGTTGTTCCTTGTGTTTATTGAATTTAGCCAGTTTAGCTCCCGCCAGTTGTATACCAGGTGTGGATTTAAACTTCATAGGGTTTACCTGTCGCCCATTAATTCGTACTTCGTAGTGCAGGTGAGCTCCTGTGACCCTTCCGCTGCGTCCAACATAAGCAATGATGTCACCTTGTTTTACTTTTGAACCAAGTTTTAGATTCTTGGCAAATTTAGAAGCGTGGGCATAGGCAGTTGATAAACGTCCATTATGTTTGATTAATACGAAGCGGCCATATCCAGATTTCCAGCCTATAAACTGAACAGTTCCGTTACCAGCTGCGTATATTGGGGTTCCTATGGCAGCTGCAAAATCCACTCCTTTGTGCATTACACCATATCCAAGTACAGGGTGTTTTTTTCTATAACCAAAATGTGAAGAAACTCGTGCAACCTTTACAGGGGTTCGCAGCAAGTTACTTTTGATACTGCTTCCATCTTCGGAAAAGAACTGCGCACCATCTAATCCGCCGTCTGGAGAGTAGTGATATATATTATATTCTTGCCCTCTGGTTTGTAGAGATGCATGCAAAATTTTGCCATGGTGGGAAAATTCGTTTTGTGAGGTTACAAATTTTTCAGTAACCACGGTGATTTTATCACCTGGTCGAATTTGTCTTTGAAAATCAACTTGATGTGAATAGGCGTTTATAAGCTTAATGACGCTGTTTGTACTCATGCCCGCTTTTTGCAGAGATGCAATCACGCTGGAATCAATAATTGCCTCGTATTGAGTGACAAGTTTTTCAAGTGGTGCTGAAATGTGGTGTACTACAAATTTATCATCTTGTCGTACAAATTCTATTGACTTGATCTTGTCAATCTTAAGTGCCATTCTGTTTAAAATCAGTTTCTCCTCGTTTAAATCCGAGTCAGCGTTTTCAACAAGTTCAATTCCGTAGTTAAAGATAAAAACCTGGCCGATTTTTAAGTTCGAGGTGATTTTCTCAGCCTGAGCCAGCTTGATTAATTCCCTAATGTCGCTGTTTGGTAAATCTTGTTGACGCAAAATTGCTCCAAGCGTATCACCTTTTTCTATTGTTACTTCTCTAACAATATCTTCCGGGATGTCTGCTTGTGCGTTAGTAGCAAAGTCATAAAACAGGTTAACGGGAAAGCTGTTGCTGATATACCCTTTTGAAAAAAAAAGAATTGTCGCCAGTATTGTAAGTCCTAAAAAGAATGAAAAGCGTTGAACAATTTTTTGTAGCAAGTATAACGCCGAAGAAGTAAATAGAGTACGAATGACTTGAACCATTATTTAGCCGCTATTTAATGTTGATAGTAGGTAATATGCACTATTTATAAACAAAACACAATAAAATAGTGCTAGATATTAATACTTTCAAAGTCTTGTTTTGGCAATTGTTTTATTATTTAGCTATAATTCGCCTTTTTTTACTTAATATATAGGGGGAAATATTATGATTTTTTTGAAATTTGTTGTTGACATGATCGGTGATCTTACTTATAACTACCCGTACCAAAGCGTGGTTGACTAGTTCAGGGAATCACGAAGCTGTTTTATAAGTGAATATCAACATATACCAAGTAATTAGATAAAGGTAGTGACAGTAGTAAAATTTGTTGTCTTAGGACAACACAAACTGTCGATTTTTTTGAAAACAAAAAAGTAAAGGCAGAATCAAACTTGAGAGTTTGATCCTGGCTCAGAACGAACGCTGGCGGTATGCTTAACACATGCAAGTCGAACGAACAAAGCTGGAGCTTGCTTCAGTTTTGTTAGTGGCAAACGGGTGAGTAACACGTGGGAATCTACCCATCAGTACGGAATAACATTTGGAAACAGATGCTAATACCGTATATTCTCCAAGGAGGAAAGATTTATCGCTGATGGATGAGCCCGCGCAAGATTAGGTAGTTGGTAGGGTAATGGCCTACCAAGCCGACGATCTTTAGCTGGTCTGAGAGGATGATCAGCCACACTGGGACTGAGACACGGCCCAGACTCC